>CACVAR010000299.1:1829-17826 GCA_902727905.1 uncultured Sulfurovum sp.
ACTAGAGTTCTTGATATCCTCTTGTAAACTATTATTTAATTCGTAAGATACCTTTATCTCTTTCATCATTAAAAAAGCATTCGATGCCTCTTCATATTTTTTCAGTTTGCTAAGTACATAACCTAAACGATAATACCAATAAGGAGTATGTGTTTCTCTATTCTTTGCAGCATAAACATATGCTTCTGCTGCTTTATCATATGCGCCTTGTCGTTCTCTCACAAAACCCAATTTATAATACCATGCAATTTCATTAAAATTCAAACTAATAGCTCTAAGATATTCCTCTTCAGCTTTTTCCCACTCATACAATTTTTCATATGATAACGCATATCGACCTCGTAGCTTTGCATCGAAAGGGTTTTCTTTTATACTCTGAGCATACTTTTTATTAGCTTCACTCCATCTACCTTTTTTCTCAAAAAATATACCTATACCATACTGTTTAGCATTTTTATCTTTATCATATGCTATTGCTTTATTATATGCTTGAATAGATAAAGGTTTATTATTGATTTTTTCTAAAAAATAACCATACAAAAACCAGTCATTAGCATTTTTAGACTTATCTAAAATATTTTTCATTCCCTTAGATGCATCTTCAAAACGATGCATCTGTTCTAAAATAGAAATATACTCTTTTTCCCATTTTAATGGGGTAGGATTAGATACTGTTATTAATTTACTATAAGATTCCTCTGCTTGCCAATATTGTTTTTTAGCTTTTAAAAGATTTGAGATTTTATAAAGATATTGCTCTTTTTTCGAAATTGAGTAAGCTTTCTCTAATAACTCTTTTTCTAACACAGTATTTTTTTTCTGTTTTGAAACCTCTTTTGATAGAAAAAAGTAAAACTTATCAAAAGGTAAGTTTAATTTAATCAATTTATATAAAATCTCTTTTTGTTCATCTTTACTTTTAGTTTTACTTACATAATCTTTTACAAAAATATGTGGCTTTTTAAATAGTTTTTTTAAGCCTTTAAATGTCATCTTAGTTCCTTAAAGTAAATATTTTTCACGAATTATAACGAATTAGCCTTATCAGATAGACAGAGACACTCCAATTAACTTCTTAACATATACCAGTTAAGTGTTTTCAGAATTCCCGACTCAAAATTCTCATCTGGTATCCACCCAAGTTCATTTTTAAGTTTAGAAGCATCAATAGCATAGCGTCTATCATGCCCTGCTCTATCTTCAACTAAAGTAATCAGCTCCTTATAACTTTTCTCTTTGGGAACTTTTTGATCTAAAATTGTACAGATGGTATCAACTATCTGCAAATTAGTTCGTTCATTTTGTCCACCTACATTATAAGTATTAGCCTCTTTACCTGTATGATAGACTAAATCTATCGCTTTACAATGGTCAAGAACATAGAGCCAATCACGAATATTTTTTCCATCTCCATAAATGGGAATAGCTTCATTTGATAATGCTTTTCGTATAATTGTAGGAATAAACTTTTCATCATGCTGTTTTGGTCCATAATTATTTGAACAGTTTGTAACCACAGTATTCAGACCATAAGTCTCTTGATAACTTCTTACTATCATGTCACTAGAAGCTTTAGATGCTGAATAAGGTGAATTGGGTGCATAGGCTGTCTCTTCTGTAAATAACTCTGTTTCATTGAGCGTTCCATAGACTTCATCTGTACTGATATGATGAAACCTGCATCCTTTATACATCTCTTTATAGGAAAAAGGCTGATCCATCCAATATTTTTGAGCCACATCAAGTAGTATAAAAGTGCCATTAACATTAGTCTCTATAAAAATAGATGGGTTTTTAATAGAATTATCCACATGTGATTCAGCTGCAAAATGAATAACCCCTCTAATATCATATTCATTAAATATAAACTCTACCAATTCACGATTACATATGTTACCTTTAATAAATTGATAATTTAAATTATTTTCTACCTCTGTTAGATTTTCTAAATCTCCAGCATAAGTCAATAAGTCTAAATTAATGATTTTATACTCTTGATACTTCTCTAAAAAATACGGAATAAAGTTAGAACCAATAAATCCAGCACCACCTGATACTAATATACTTTTACTACTCATTTCTTTCTCTCTCCCATTATTTGTAGGCACTCATCCAAACTATCTTTCCAATAAGGTATTTGGATATTAAACTTGTTTTTAATCTTTCGCTTATTAAGTAATGAATAATGAGGACGTTTAGCAAATGTAATATATTCTTTTGTCTCAATAGGATTAATCTGACACTCTATTTCTGCCATTTGCATAATCTCTTTAGCAAAATCATACCAAGAAAGTACGCCTTCATTAGAGTAGTGATAAATCTCTACTTCACTATTTTCTATTTCTGGTAAAATTTCTAAAATAGTTTTTGCTAAGTCTCTTGCATAGGTAGGCGTTCCCACTTGATCAAAAATAACCTCTAAACTCTCTTTCTCCTTACCTAAACTAAGCATTGTTTTTACAAAGTTATCTCCAAAAGAAGAATAGAGCCATGCAGTTCGTATAATAATAGAGTTTTTAGGATTAATCTCTTGTAAAATTAGTTCTCCATCCAATTTTGTTTTACCATAAATACCACTTGGATTAGTAATATCTGTTTCTATATAAGGGATACAATTATTTCCATCAAAAATATAATCAGTTGAAATATGAATTAATTGAATACTTTTTTCTTTTGATATACTGGCTAGATATTTAATAGCTTGATGATTTACCTCATCAGATAAAACTTTTTCCTCTTCTGCCTTATCTACAGCCGTATAAGCAGCACAATTAATAATAATATCTATATTATGTTTGTTAACAAACATATAAATAGACTCTCTATTCGTTATATCAAGCTCTTCTTTATCTGTAAAAAAAAAATTATTAGGATTATCCAAACTAAGAACCTTTATCTCTGAAGCTAACTGTCCTCTCTCTCCTGTCACTAGGACATTAAGCATAATAGTCTACTCCATACTCAAAAATTTCATTACAATCTGAAAGTTTCGGCTGCTTGGTATCTTTATCTGAAAACTTTAATTTACTACTATCGAGTATCTCATCAATGGCTAATGTTTCATCCAAAACAGAAATACCTCTCTCATGTTCAAGACTATAGTAGTTATCCACTTTATACGTAAAAATAGTATCATCCTCTAAAACTACAAATGCATGAGCAAAACCCCTTGGAATTAAAAGCTGTCTTTTATTTTCATTACTAAGCTCCACTGCCACATATTCTGCAAAAGTAGGGCTACCTCTACGAATATCTACTGCGATATCAAGAACACTTCCCTTAATGACATGAACTAATTTTGTTTGAGCAAAAGGTGCTAATTGATAGTGTAATCCCCTTACTACACCTTTTGAACTTTTTGATTCATTATCTTGACAAAAATTGATTTTATATCCCAAAAACTTTTCTAATTTATCAGCTCTAAAAGTTTCTACAAAATAGCCTCTTTCGTCTTCGTGTAATTTAGGTTCTATAATAACTACGTCTTCTATCTTTGTTCTTATAAAATTCATCTACTAACTCGCTCTATCAAATATTGTCCATATTGATTTTTAGCTAAAGGCTCTGCTAATTCTAGAAGTTTCTCTTTACTTATATATCCCATCTCATAAGCTATCTCCTCTATACAAGCTATCTTTAATCCTTGACGTTTTTCTATGGTTTGAATAAACATACTGGCTTCCAATAAACTCTCATGCGTTCCTGTATCAAGCCAAGCATACCCCCTACCCATTAACTCTACACTAAGTCTATTTTCATGCAAAAAAAGCTCTATAATATCTGTCACTTCAAGCTCTTCTCTATGACTAGGCTTTATTTCTTTTGCTTTCAAAACAACATCGTTTGGAAAAAAGTATAAACCAGTAATAGCATAGTTTGACTTTGGGTTTTCAGGTTTTTCTTCTACTGAAATAACTCTTCCATTTCTATCAAATTCTGCAACACCATAAGCCTTCGGATTTTTTACATAATAACCAAATACCGTAGCTTTTTTTTCATAGGTAGCTCTTTTTAGACTCTCCTGTAAAAGTGCTATTAATCCATCTCCATAAAAGATGTTATCTCCAAGAACCAAGCAAACATCATCTTTTCCAATAAATGATTCTCCTAAAATAAAAGCTTGCGCCAAGCCATCAGGACTTGGCTGAACAACATATTCAAATTTCATGCCTATATCAGAACCATCTCCTAAAAGTCGTTTAAATTGTGGTAGATCATTAGGTGTTGAAATAATTAGCACTTCCTTAATACCAGCTAACATCAAAACAGATAAAGGGTAATATATCATCGGTTTATCATAAATAGGTACAAGTTGTTTACTTACTCCTTTGGTTATAGGATATAAGCGTGTACCACTTCCTCCTGCTAATACTATACCTTTTATGCCATACTCCTTTTAAACTATTTTACAATAAACCAAGGGTTTAATAAGTTGACTTTATTATACTCAACGGACTCTGTACTCTCAAAAACAGACACCTTTTTCCCTGATTCAAGTACAATAGCATGTGCTGCTGCTGTATCCCACTCCATTGTAGGTGCTAACCTAGGATATATATCAGCTGTTCCCTCAGCAACCATGCAAAGCTTCAAACTTGACCCTTTAGATACCTGTTCTATCTCTTTGGAGTCAAGATTATTTATAAAGGATTGTGTCTCTTCTGAAAGATGTGATTTACTTGCCACTACTAAAAGCTTTTCTTTGGGGTACTGATTAAAAGAAAAAGGAAGCTTTTGATTATTTTTATATGCACCTTCTCCTTTTTTGGCCTTATACATCACCTCTATGGCAGGGGCATGAACTACGCCTAGCACAGGGGTTTTTTTATAAATTAATGCAATATTTACTGTAAACTCACCGTTTTTTTTAATAAACTCTTTTGTTCCATCTATCGGATCAATACACCAGTAATAATCCCAATTTTTTCGTATACTATATTCCACCTCTTTATTCTCTTCAGACAGTATAGGAATAGATGGATAAAATTTTTCTAATTGCTCACAAATAATTGCATTCGCTTTTAAATCAGCTTCAGTCAATGGAGACTTATCATCTTTATACTCAATTATAAAATCTTTTTCATAGATTTTCATAATAGCTTCTCCTGCCTTCTTAGCAATCAATACAATGTCTTCTAAATCAATTTCTTCAATCACTTAAATATCCTTTTTCTTCTAAATAAGAAATCACTTTACGAACATTATCCTCTATGCTTTCTCCATCTGTTTTCAAATGTATAGAAGGAGATAAAGGAGACTCATATGGAGAATCTATCCCTGTAAAGTTAGCTATCTCTCCTTTACGTGCTTTTTCATAAAGTCCTTTAGGATCTCTCTTTTCACACAGCGCTAAAGGAGTATCCACAAAAATCTCTATAAAAGTATCCTTCTCAAAAAGATTAGAAACTATTTCTCTATCTGAACGAAAAGGAGAGATAAAAGCAGAAAGGACTATTAGCCCTGCATCAACAAAAAGTTTTCCCACTTCGCCTATTCGTCGAATATTTTCTACTCTATCTTCATCTGAAAATGTTAACTCCTTATTTAAACCCAAACGAATATTATCTCCATCTAAAAGATAGGTATGTTTCTTTAAATTATAAAGCTCTAACTCTAACGCATTAGCTATGGTCGATTTTCCACTCGCACTTAACCCTGTAAACCAAAGTAATAGAGGTTTTTGATTTTTCACAAAAGCTCGTTCCTTTGTAGTTAGCTTATGTTCATGCCATACAATATTTTTATCTATCATTTTATATACTTCTTTTTAATAAATTCTACAATTATTTCTACAGCCTCATCAACCGAGACCTTATCTGTGTCAATAACAATCTCTGCATGTCGAGGTTCTTCATACACATCATTAATTCCTGAAAAATTTTTCAACTCTCCATGAATAGCCTTCTCATAAACCCCTTTGTAGTCTCTTTTTTTACAACTTTCAATATCTGCTTTCACATAAACAACTATATTATTTTTAACCATTTCTCTAATTGCTTTACGTGACTCTCGATAAGGCGAAACAAAAGAAGCTACCGTAGAGATAGAGTTATTTTGTAATGTTTTAATTAAATAACCCACTCTATGCATATGACGGGTTCTATCTTCTCTATTAAATCCTATATTAGGAATTACTTTACGTATTTCACTAGAATCTAAACGTTCAATCGGTATTGAAAGTTTTTCTAATTCTGTATAAACTCTATCTGCTATCGTTGTCTTACCACTCAAAGGTAACCCTGTAAACCAAAGGTTAAATGGTTCTATCTTCTCTTTACCCCATCTAACTTTATGCCAAATACGCTCATGCCCCCAATATAAACCAACCTTTAAAGCTGTCTCTATCATACCAGCAGCAATGGCTAAATCTAAACGTCCAAAAAAAACATAAACAATAACGATGGTTGTACCTGTTGCTATAAAACGCCAACTTACTCCTTTTGCAATAGAGCGAATATTTGTTTCTTTATGCATCAAACCTCTTTACAGTTCCACTCGGGGAAAAAATCTCTAATGTATTGATTTAAAGCTTTCTCAGATTTAGTATAGGTTTTTGAGCTCTTAAAGGAATCTTCTTCTCGTTTGGCTACATTTACAATCATACCAGCTCCTACCGTATTATTAGAAACCCTATCAATAACAATAAAACTTCCAGTTAATCTATTCTTTCCATACGCATCAGCAGCAATAGGACGTGTTAAAAGCATTTTGCAAGAAGATATATCATTTAATACAAGACTATCTACTTCTGTTCTCTCAAAACTATTCACATCTATCTTATAATTTATATGTTCAAAATGACCTTCTACAAGAGAGGAGACCCCCTTAATATTATAGCTTTTCATAAGTTCCATTGGTTTTTCATCCATCCAAACCAACATGACTTTTAAACTATTTGAAACCCTCGGTAAACTCTTTGAGTGAACAATCATATCTCCACGACTGATATCAACCTCATCTTCCGTGGTTAAGGTAATTGCCATTGAAGCAGATGCTTTGTTAGACTCAACATTATTGTTTTTTTCAGTAATATCATGAGCATTAATAATTGATTTAACTTTCGTTGTCTTTCCTGATGGTAAAACTGTAATCTCATCCCCTACCTGTACTATTCCACTAGCAACTGTTCCACAAAACCCTCTAAAGTCTAAATTTGGACGATTAACATACTGAACAGGAAATCTAAACTCTTCTGACTTTAGCTCTTTACCTACACTCATGGTATCCAAAAGATTTAATAAAGCTTTTCCCTTGTACCAGGGCATCTGTTCACTCAAGTTTACAACATTATCTCCATCTAATGCACTCAGAGGAATATAGTAACTATTTTTAATATTTAACTCTTCAACTAACTGACTATAATCTTTTTTAATATTCAAAAAAACATCTTCACTAAAGCTTACCAAATCCATTTTATTAATAGCTACAATAACATGTTCTATTCCTAAAAGATTTACAATGAAGCTATGTCTTCTTGTTTGAGTCAAAATCCCTTTTCGAGCATCTATTAAAATAATAGCCACATCAGCTGTTGATGCTCCTGTTACCATGTTTCGGGTGTACTGCTCATGTCCAGGAGTATCTGCAATAATAAATTTACGATGCTCAGTTGTAAAAAAACGGTATGCAACATCAATGGTAATCCCCTGCTCTCGCTCACTCTGTAGTCCATCAACTAGCAGAGCCATATCTAGTTTGTCACCTGTCGTACCATACTTTTTACTCTCACTTTCCATAGCAGAAAGTTGATCATCAAAAATCATCTTAGAGTCATAAAGCATTCTACCAATAAGTGTCGATTTCCCATCATCAACTGAACCACAAGTTAAAAAACGAAGCATGTCTTTATTTTCATGTTCTTTTAAATACGCTTCTATATTCTCCATTAAAAGTAACCCTCTATCTTCTTACGCTCCATCGCACCTACTTCGTCTTTATCTATAAGCCGTCCTTCACGTTCAGAGCTTGTCGAAAGTAACATCTCCTTAATAATCTCTGGTAATGTTGTGGCTGTAGAATTAATTGCCCCTGTTAAAGGATAACAACCCAATGTTCTAAAACGTACCATTTCTTTTTTAGCTGTTTCTCGAAGTTCTTTTGGCATTCGTTCATCATCCACCATTATTTTTGTTCCTTCATACTCTACAACTTCACGATTTTTTGCAAAATAGAGAGAAGGTATAGCTATATCTTCCAAATAAATATACTGCCAAATATCCAATTCTGTCCAGTTAGAAATGGGAAAAACACGCACACTCTCCCCTTTTTGAATCGCTGGATTGTAAATACTCCATAATTCGGGTCGTTGACTTTTAGGATTCCACCTATGGTATTTATCTCTAAATGAAAAAATACGCTCTTTTGCTCTACTTTTTTCTTCGTCTCGTCTTGCACCACCAATAACAGCATCATAAGCACCTGCATTTAAAGCTTGCTTTAAAGCCTCTGTTTTCATAATATCAGTATGCACCTTACTCCCATGTTCAAAAGGTGAAATATTCATCTCAATCCCTGTAGGGTTAGAGTGAACCACTAAATCAAAACCTAGCTCTTTTGCTCGATTATCTCTAAACTCTATCATTTCTTTAAATTTCCAAGTAGTGTCTACATGTAGAAATTTAAATGGTGGTTTAGCAGGAGCAAATGCTTTCATAGCTAAATGAAGCATTACCGAACTATCTTTTCCAACACTATACATCATTACAGGATTACTAAATTCAGAGGCTACTTCTCTTAAAATATAGATAGACTCTGCTTCTAGTTGTTTTAAATGGGTTATTTGACTATTCATTTTTTAGACCTATATATTATTTATATTTATAAACTCATGCTTATTAATATCAAGAGGAAAAGGAATTTCTAAATTAAGAAGACGCCCCACAAATATTTTAGAAGATTTTAAAAGATAATTTTGTCCCTGTTTGCTATATAAAGGAAGCGCTTCCATATTCATTCCTTCAACCCTCACGGCTTTACTTCTATAAAGAATCACCTTTTTTATGGAAGTATCATCTTTAATTTTTTCAAGAAAAGCCCTACTTTTTTCATTAAGTATATGACTCTCACTATTTACAGGAAAAATCCATAAGTTTTCTTCAATAATTGAAGTCTTATCTTCTTTTATAAAATCTTCTAAAGAAAATATCTTTTCATCATTTTTTTCAACGTCAAGATTTTTATAAATAGCTGTCGCATCCCCAACTCTAATTATATTTTCTTCAATGGGCTTTAGATCTAATGCTGGATATTTAGACAATAATCTCTTTTTCCAACTATATAATTCCTGCTCTCTATAATGGTTCAAAACAATCAACAATCTTTTAAAAAGAGGAAAACCATCTTCAATCATATCATAAACCCTATTGGTATAGATAGGATGATACGGATATAAATCATCCATATAGGTCTCAAAATCATATTCATTTCCAATTAAATATTTACTGAGACCAATTTCATACTTTAAAATCAAAGTAATTTTATTTCTCTCTTTGGAAATATGTGCCATAAACTTTTGGAATTTTTTATCTTTAATAACATTGCTTCTAAAAGCTAAAAAGTAAGAACCTAAATGAAAATCAAAATTGTCTTCATTGAAGTAGCTCTCCATATACTCTTTTTTGATTTTATCAATAGGGATTTTTGCGCTAAACTTATTAGATTCTTTCTCTTTTGTCCCATATCGTCCTTTTGTTGCCTGCATACCCCAAAAAGAAGTTTTTTTAGCACTCATTTTACTAAAGACATTATCCAAAGAGCTAAGTAAATAACTACTATCATTTACAAAAAGAAGTTCATCGTACTGTTCTATTCTTTCCCAACCTACATGATATTCAGCCAATCGTTTGTAAGAACCAAAATCATATTCTCCATGTCTATATGCCCATGCACCTTTAGTATAAAGAGACAACTTATCCAACTCATTTTGAGAGAGAATACTATCACTTAAAAAATAAACATCACTATATTTAGCAAGCTCTTTTACGTAAACAATAACACTCTCATCAATAATTCCATCTTTATCATACCCTGCAAAGAGAGTTATACGTTTTGGATTAGTAGGTAAAGTAATTTTTTTAGCTAAACCTTTATATTCTGGTTTAATCTCATAGTTTTTATCTTTCCCAATTAACTCATAATGAAGTACGGGGTTTATGGGTGCTACATAATCTTGTAAATATTTTTCCTGATACCAAAATATATCAAATGCAGCACTCGGAATTCTATTTTCTCTCCAACCGTACCAATAGTAATGCCACAAAGGATTAATATTTTTTCGTTTTAAATCTGCATATTCATCTATATAATATACTTTGCCAAACAAATCTGAATTATCAACAATAGTATTTACTTTCTGAATCGACTGCAACCATGTTAAAGCTAAAAATTCTAAAACATCTTTATTTAGTAACTCTAATTCTGAAACTTTTGGAAGAATAAATTTTCGTTTAACCTTAGACGGATAACGTTCCATTAAATCTTTTGTAGAAAAAAGAGAAACATTAGCATGATCTAAAAGATAAGTAATTATTGAATCTAATTCATGATTCTCTTCTTTTTCCACATAGACAATAAGTTCAATCTTATTCTTTTTTAATACATCTATTAACTCTTCTGCTTTTTGTTGTTCTCTTATAGTATTTGCATAAAGAATACAAGTATCATATGGTTCTATTTCATAAAAATCAAAACTATGAGGAAGAGCTTTAAAAAATATCTTCTCTTTTACCATACTTAACGTTAATGGAGCAACAACCCTAAGCATTGAAACACGATTTTCATTTTCTATTTTATCAGGAAGCAATGCCACGATATTCAAATAATTTTTTTTAAAGGTAGTTGACATATTTTCTTTTGCTTTAAAAACTAAATCATTAATTTCATCATGATAAAGCATATAGTGTTCAAATGCTGAAATATTTAATTTTAAAACTTCATCTTTATAGTTACTATTGTATTGCTTGACATCAAATGTTGCATTAGGGTTTTTACCCTCTTTTTCTCCATACCTCACATAATCCAGTAACAAATCAACATTATCTTCTTTGGCATTTAACTTGTCATAAGAGTTTGCATAAAAGTCACTATCAAAAAGAGCACTCTTCTTAATCAAAGTATAATAACTCATCTCTTCCCTATTTTGAAAATAGTTTTGCTGTTTTCCAAATGTTAAAAAATGAACTACTGGTAAAAATGAAGAGTTTTTCAGATGACTATAATAGTTAGCATACCAAATAGGGTCAAAAGATTCATTAGGTTTATAACCCTTTTCTAATCCCTCTTTAGTAAAATGTTCAATTGCAGTAAGTGTTGAGAGTCTTGCATCTTGATATGTTTTTAAGTAATACTTTTCATCAAAGAAATTATTTTCATCAATAAGATTTTTGTATTTTAAATTTTTTTTTATATTTAACATAATAAATGCTTACGACCTTTTAAGTATACTAGTAAATAGACTATTTTTCTTCTCTTTAAATGCAATATTATCTTCTATTAATTCCTCGATTTTACTATTTAAAGCTTCAATCTCATCCTCTTTAGCCGAAAGAAGATTAGTCTGTTCCCTAATTTTTCCATCTATTTCCTCTTCTCTCTCCCGTAACCTCTCTTCTAGCCTCTTCTGTTCATCTTGCATTATTTTAAAATTTAAACTCTTTTCACTAAGAGCCTTATACTCTTTTTCTAATTTAGGAAAGAGCTGTATCATATTGCTAGTTTTCTTATCTACAAACAAATTTACTAAATAATTAAATTCATTTCGCATAGAGTCAAACCTAAGATTATTATCAAAATCTTGAGTTTTTAATATTGCTATGCTTTCTTGTAATATATGAGGGGTGTCTTCTGGAAAGTCGTCTAAAGAGCTATTATTATGTTTAATATCTGAATCTAAAAATTCATTAATCTTGTCTAATTCTAATTGAGTTAATTCTACATGAATAAACTTTCTTAATTTTTCTAAAGTTAATTTTGACTCATTTAATAGCTCTTCAAAAGAAATAAACATACGTACATAAGCTCTAGCATAATTCTCAGCTAGTAAAAAATGTTTTAGCCACAATAAATAGCCCTTCTCTATAGAAAAACTATTTCTAGCCTGTAAGGATTCTGCTACTTCTACAGGGTTTCTATACGGTAAAATAATTTTAATATCAATTGAAAGTCTAAGACAAGCCTCTTCCCAAATAGGAAAAAGCAAACATATTCTAGGATCTTTTATCACAAATTTTTCAGCACTACCAAACTCTGATTCTATAATTTTTTTTGCTTCTTCTATGTATTGCTCTTTTTTATCTAATCCAATTTTATTAAAATCAAAATAGTAGCTATCCCAAGTAAAGTTATTTTCTTTTAAAATTTTTTCGTTTAACCTATAAACGAACATATTTTCAAAGTGTCCCTTTGCATTACCTTTAGTTGCTCCCAGTAAATCTGTACCAAATGCTAAACCTAGTAAGTTTAACGTACCACTAAGAGCAGAAGTTCCTGACCTATGCATCCCCAATACAAAATAAGCTGTTTTCAAATAATTTTCTCCCAAGTCTCAAAATTATAGTTTATATATTGTACTATAAATTAAGAAACTCTCCAAATCAAAATAGAAAGAGTTAATTATTTACATGAACTTTTATCCCCAAACCTACAAGCTCTATCTGAAAATGACAATGCTTTTATTTTATTGGCAGATACACCATCTCCTTTTAAATACATAGAGGCAATCAATGCACAAGCTTTTGCATCTGCTTTATCACAGGCTTTTGAAAGATAAACTAAAGCTTTATCTGTATCTTTTTGCTTACCTTTTCCTATAAGATAATCCATCCCCAATTTACTACAGCTTGTTCTACTTCCCAAGTTACAAGCTTTGTCATAAGATATCAAAGATTTATTGTTATCCTTAGTTATATCTTCAACTCCTTTTTCATACAAATAACCTAATTGAGAACAACTCCAATGATCTTTAGCTTCACAAGCTTTAGTTAATACTATTTGTGCTTTTTTATATGTATTTTTTTCTAAATAGAGTCGTCCCAATTTACTACATGCTTGTGTAGCATTATTCTCACAAGCTTTTTCATAAAATTGTATGGCATTGTCGGTATTTTGTTTTAAACCTTTTCCTAGCTCATAGGCTGTTGCTATTTTTTCACAGGTATAGTCTGCTAACTCACAGGTCTTCATAAAGTATTGAACAGATAAATTATTATCAGCTTTCAATGCGCCATGCTCCTTAGTATACAAATACCCCAATGCATCACAAGCTCTAACATTTTTTAGGTCACATGCTTTTTTATATAATGCAATTGATTGATTAATATCATATCTTATGCTCTCATTATTTTCATACGTCATTGCTAGACGAGTACAGACAGTACTCTCATTTAAATCACATGCTTTATGAAAGAACACAAAAGATTCGTTACCATCTGCTTTTACTCCTTGACCTTTAAGAGTGTAAATCCCTACCTTAAAACATGCCGTAGCATTTTTTTCTTCACATTTTCGTGTTAGTTCCTGTACTATTTTTGTTTGGTCATCTTCTTTTTTTTCAATACTTTTTGTCACATTAATATCATTTACTATGGTAGTTTTCGCACTTAAAAGTGTCACCGATACAAGTACTAAAAGTCCTAAAATAATTTGCTTCATTTGTTCACCTATTTTTTAAAAAATTATACTCTAAAAAAATAAAGCGCTAATTTAACTTCATACTATTCTCTAACCATCTCCTTGGGTATACATCAAATATATCTACCATTTTTTCAATATCCCCAATATATTTTTCTACCAAGTAAGCTTTAATCTCTTCAGGCATTTTCATTTCAACTGAAACATTAATTTTTTGCTTTAATAAACTACTACTTAACAAAGGCTCTTTATCTATCTCTAAAAAACTACTTATTTTGCCTATAAAGCTTTTTGAACTTTCCATAATTTCATCATAAAACCCAATAAAAATTTGTTCTTCAGGAAAAATAGAAGTCCAATTATTCAACATTTGAATATAATCTCCTCGTGTTTCTTGAATCTCTGAATCTATAAATGCTTTAATTTTATCCATATCATTATTAATAGTAAACATATTTCGTGTAATATAAAACCGTAATTGAGACCAAGCTCTATCAATTGGATTTCTTAAGATTAATATAATTTTTAAATGAGGAAAAAGTGCTTTAATATGTCTAATATCTTCCTTATTTAAAATAGAATAAGCAGGAGTTATTTCTCCTTTTATTTTTCCATATCCTTGTTCAAACAAAGATTTATACCATTCGTCATTATATGTTGGTTCTAAAAAATACTTCTTATACCATGTTATTTTTTCATTATCATTCAAAGTATCCAATTCATTTATCACTTTTTGTCTAAAAAGAATATTATGTGCTTCTTGCCCATTTAATCTATCTTTTAATTTGTCTGAAGCCAAAAAGCTAGGGGAGGGATAAAGAAGACTCCTGTCAAAATAGTGTAATTCCTTACGTGGAGGCATCCAAATAGCATCATGTTCTTTTAATAAACGCCATAACCAACTTGATGCTGATTTCTGTACCCCTATTCCTAGAAAATCTACTGTTATATCTTGGTTTTTATTCATCTTTTTTCCTAAAAGACAATTTGTATTCCTTCTCTAAAGTATTTAACTGTAAAGAGAAAAGTCTCTCTATTGAAGTAGATATATTTTCATTTAATAAAGGAGCTTTTAAATAATTATCAAACACATCATCCATCTGTTTTAAAGTTTTTACAACATATTTTTTATCTTTTGCATTTAAATTAAACCTATTAACAACTTTCAATAGTTCTACACCAATATGGCTCTGTCCAATATTTTCTCTTCGCTCTTTTTTATTTTCAGGGAGAATAAGCTTAAGTTCTTTCAATATCATTAAGTTTATATCATTAGAATATGTAAAAACTTTTATACATTCCTTCCCAAACAATACTTCACATTCTTGAATGAAACTCAAATAATCAATATGCTTAATAAACCATTCATCTTTTATCATTTCTTCAAATGACATCTCCTTACCATAACACTTTGCTGAGTTATTTTGGGGGTTTTTCAAATTTTGTTTGTAAAAACTTTCTAAAAAAGAGTTTGGCTCTCTAAATACAATATAAAGCTCAAAATTAAAATATTTAGAGATTAATTTTAAAACTTCTTTTGCTTCACTTGAAAAGTCCCACCAATGGTTATATATCCCCTCAGTAGATAAAAAAATCTTTTTTACACCTTTCTCTTCTGCTTCATTTAATATTTTTTCTAAGTAAGAAAAAATACCATCAAAATTATTTTGATTTAATAGTTTTACTAACCATTGATGTTTTGGAGGATTAATATCTAAATAGTACTTAGGATATAGAACTCCTTGAGATAGTAATTCATCATGTTTCTCATCCAATAAAAACTGTAAAGCAGTTGTTCCTGTTTTAGGAGTTCCAGCATGTAATATTATTTTTCTATCAACTACTTTAGAACGTAAACTGGCTAATTTTTCTTCAAATACTCTTGTTTTTTCTGTATTTTTTGCCAACTTTAGAAAACTTTTATTGAACTGTTTAAAAAATTGAAAGTCTTTTTTTTCACTAATAGCATGATTTATTTTTTCAATGGCTTTATCAACGATTGGATTAATGGACAACTTAGTTTCTAGCAGTCCAAAACAATTCAAAGAACGATGGTAATGAAGCATTGAAACTTCTTTAGAACTATCAAAAAGTCTTTGTTTCGTACTTCGATGTATGGGGCAATTATTGTTAGAAATTAAAACTTGATAGTCAAATTTACTTTCAGCTAACATCATAGAAAAAGAGACTTGATCTACATGGATTTGTTGTGCTTTTGTTTCAAAAAGATCATCTCGTCGTCCATAGAGCCATGTTGCCCACTTTCTCCAAAGTGTATCTGCTTTTTCAATATCTTTAGCAGGAACATAGTAGAAACCTCCATTAAAATTACACTCAAAAGTATAAGCATCTGCTATAACCCAATCGGTAG
>CACVAR010000300.1 GCA_902727905.1 uncultured Sulfurovum sp.
ACCTACAGGATTAAAATAACGTAATAAAACTATCTTCCACTCATTATCTGAAACATAAACATCTCTTAAAATTTCTTCTACCATTAGTTTAGAGCGTCCATAGGGATTGGTAGCAGAAAGAGGGAAGTTTTCTAAAATAGGCGTAGTATGAGGATCCCCATATACTGTTGCTGATGAAGAAAAAATAATAGACTTACAATTATACTCTGCCATCACTTCACAAAGAACAGCTGAACCATTAACATTATTATCATAATATTTCAAAGGTAGTTCAACTGATTCTCCCACAGCTTTAAGTCCAGCAAAATGGATTACAGCTTCTATTTCGTGTTGCTCAAATACAGATCTTAAATCATCTCTATTGCGAATATCACCTTCTACAACTTCTATCTCTTGATTAACAATTTTTTCTACCCGTCGAATACTCTCTATAGAAGCATTACAAAAATTATCAAAAATGACCACTTCATATCCTGCTTCAATTAATAAAACAACCGTATGTGTACCTATATAGCCTGCTCCACCTGTTACTAAAATTTTCATATATTATATTCCTAAATCATAAATCTATACCAACTAAAGTTTTTCTCTCTATAACTAAAGCACAGCCTAACTAACCTAACTTTATTCGCAATCATTTCCTAATCTTTCCAAAAGATTACTTCTAATTCTTTAATCTAGTTTCTCCAGTATTATGCTTAAACTCTGGAACAATTAACTCAAGTATTTCTAATTCATGTCCATATCTTAATTCATCAATTTGTCTAGAAAGTATAGCATAATCAACTGCTTCATCTTGTGAAACTAGAATAGACTCATATTCTGTTTTGAAATCAGCCTCATCAATTAGTAACTCTTCATAGAGTTTTTCACCCCGTCTTAAACCAGCAAACTCTATTTCTATATCATCACGTCCTGAAAGCTCTATCATCTTTTTTGCTAAATCTACAATCTTAATAGGCTCTCCCATGTCTAAAATAAAAAGTTCCCCACCTTTGGCAATGGATGCAGCCTGAAGTACCAGTTGACAAGCCTCTGGTATCAGCATAAAGTAACGTGTAATATCTGGATGCGTTACAGTAATATTCTGACCATTCTCAATCTGAGTTTGAAACTTAGGAATAACAGAACCAGAACTCCCTAAAACATTCCCAAAACGAACAGCTACTATCTCTGTCTTTTCTGAAGGAATAGCACGAGCATAAAGTTCACATACACGTTTAGTTGCTCCCATCACATTCGTTGGACGAACAGCCTTATCCGTAGAAATAAGTAAAAACTTCTCTACCTCATATGTAATTGAAAGATCAATAACATTTTTGGTTCCAAAAATGTTATTTTGTACAGCAGACTTAATATTTTCTTCACAAAGAGGGACATGTTTATAAGCTGCAGCATGTAGTATAACTTCTGGGCTATAATGAACAAATACTTCTTCCAAGGCTTCTCTGTCTTTAACACTTATCATTACCGAAACAATATTTTCGTTATTAAGTTCTTCAGAAATTTGATAAAGATTAAACTCAGAATGATCAAGTAAGATTAGCTGTTTTGCTCCAAAAGCTATTACTTGTCGAGAGAGTTCTGAGCCAATACTTCCTCCTGCTCCTGTTATCATAACCACTTTACCTGCTATAAAATTAGCAATACTAATTCTGTCCAAATCTTTGGGTTGCCGTGCCAATAAGTCTTCTACTGAAATATCTTTAAATGTTGGTTCATTCTCCTGAAACATTTCAAGAATTTTAATTTCTTCAACACCCAATCCATGTAACAAAGTAAAAAGCTCATCAAGTGCTTCACTTTCTAATACTTCTGTAAGAATAACTGAGGAAATATCATACTTCTTCACAACTTCTACTATAGAAGATTTTGTATAAACTGGTAAATTGGAAAAGTAGGTTCCATTTAAACTTCTTTCATCTGATAGTAAAGCTATAGGGTTATGATTAATTTCTCCATTATCAGCAGATTTTATCACATGTGCAGCACGATTATTTGTACCTATAATCAAGGTAGGTACTTGTAAATTTTTTTTACTTGATTCCAAATAAATACGTCTCGAAATACGTAGAAACCCAACAAAAGAGAGTGATAGAAAAAAGTCAATAATAATAACAGAGCGAGGAAAAGGATCAAACCAATCATAAAATATAAAAAATAAACCTGTAAATACTGCATAAATAATAACATGCACTAAAATTAATCGTTTATACTCTGATAAACCAAAATAACGCCATGCTACAAAATAAATTTTAAACATAAAGAAAAGTGCTATCTTTAGAGGAATAAGCACCATCATCATTTGCATCATGGATTCAAAAAAAGTATTGGTAATAAAAAAATTAAATCGAAGTAAGTAGGCAATAACAATCGTTGCCATTGAGATTAATATATCAAAGAGTATAAAAAACCCTATTCTTTTTGCAGTAGTAGGTGTAAAAATAGATTCTAAGAACATAAACGTTTAATAACCTCTACCACTCTACTTAAATCATGATTTGTACTTTTTGTAGGAGAAGGGAGACAAATTCCCTTCTCAAATAAAGTTTCACTACTTCCATTAACAAAAACTTTACTATCTGAAAATAAAGGCTGTAAATGCATTGGTTTCCATAAAGGTCTACTCTCTGCATTAACTTCTTCTAAAGCATTAATAACTTTCATAGGTTCTACTTTTTCAAAAGTTAAAGTTGTCAACCAACGATTTCCATAACTTTTATTAAGTTCAGGCATAAATGAAATTTCATCTATCTCAGCTAACTCTTTTTTATAAAATTCAAAAACTTCACGTTTCCGTTGAACTCTTTCATCTAAAACTTCCATTTGGGCAACACCAATAGCTGCCAATACATTTGACATACGGTAGTTGTAACCATACTCTCTATGCTCGTAATGCAAAAAGTCTTCTTTCGCTTGAGTTGATAAAAATTTAGCTTTTTCAATCCATTCTTTATTCTCACTCACAAGCATACCACCACCTGAAGTTGTCAAGATTTTATTACCATTAAATGAATAGACACCTAGATCACCAAAGGTTCCACTCTGTTGAGCAGCGTAAGATGCACCTAAAGATTCAGCAGCATCTTCAATTAAATAAATATCTTCTTCTTTACAAATAGCAACTATCTCATCGATCTTCGCTACTTGTCCATAAAGATGTGTGAGTATTAATGCTTTTGGTTTAACATTTAATTCGACTATAGCTTTTTTAAGAAGTTCAGGTGATAAATTCCAACTCTCATCACTGTCTATAAAAACTGGCGTTGCTCCTTGATAAATAATCGCATTTATGGAGCCTATAAATGTAAATGTAGATGCTAGGACAACATCACCCTTTTCAATACCTAAAACACGTAATGCCAAATGTAACCCGGCTGTAGCACTTGAAAGTGCCAAGGCATGAGAAGTACCAGTATAAGATTTTATACTCTCTTCAAATTTATTAACAAATGCACCCAATGGCGCAATATAATTACTCTCAAATACTTCAGAGATATATGCTTGTTCTTTCCCACTCATATGAGGTGGTGATAAAAACAGTCTATCCATCTATTTTCCTCATGACTTTAGCTGGAAC
>CACVAR010000301.1 GCA_902727905.1 uncultured Sulfurovum sp.
CAGCTAAAAAGTTGATTGATCAAGTACCCAATATGAAAATTTATTGTACTGATAATTGGGATGCTTATAATTTTGGTATTAAAGACCCTGAAACTAGAGAAGTTGGAAAACGAAACACGCAAGATATTGAACGATTTAATCTTAGGATGAGAATGGTTTTAGCTAGGCTTCAACGAAAAACTATTAAGTTTTCTAAGTCTTGGGAGAGCCTTGAATATTCTGTGAACCTTGTCATTAATCGTTATAATCGTCAACTACTTTGAGATGCATGACCGTTTTTTTAGTTTTAGACTAACATCTTCTTAACCCTCTTCAAATCCTCAAAAACCTCTTTCTTCAAAGAAGGATTCTTAAGCAAAAAATTTGGATGATAAGTAGGAATAATACTATAGTTTTCTTTTTCTATAACGGTTCCTCGTATCTCATTTAATGCTGTAGTATCATTGGTGAGGTAGTGATAGGCTTCTTCTCCTAAAGTCACAATAATCTTTGGCTTGACCAATTCTATCTCTTTAAACAAGTAAGCTTTACAGGTATGAAACTCTGACTCATGAATCTCTTTGTTGGCGAGTGGATGGCACTTTAATAGGTTACTAAGGTAGACATCTTCGCGTGCCATGCCAATTACTTTTTCTATCATGGCTGTTAGCATCTCTCCACCACGTCCTAGAAATATTTTTCCTTCGTTATCTTCTATCTCTAAAGGTTTGTTTCCAATGAACATAAGATTGGCTTGGGCGTTTCCTTCTCCAAAAATAACTTGCTTTCTATTTTTAGACAAAGAACAAAGATGACAGTTTGAGGCTTGTTGTTTGAGGGCTTCAAGAGAATTTGGAAGCTCTAACAGTTCTTGGTCATCTTGAGTAAAAACCTCTTCAGAGGTATATTTGTAGCCAAACTCTTTTAACTGGTAGAGACGTTTTAGTAGTAGTGCATTGTGTAGGTTTTTCATGAGACTATGTTTCCACTTATGTAGACTTTGTCTACTTTGTTGGTGTGCAGTATGGTATGTAAAGCAATGCTCTCTAAAGATGAGGGCTTATCTGGCAAAGTAAGGAAAGCAAAATCAGCATCTTTTCCTATTTCGATGATTCCTGAGTTTAAAGAGAAAATCTCTGCTGGTGTCGAGGTAATAGACTTGATGAGGACGGAAGCCAGCTCTTCTATAGGAACTGAGTGATGTAACATAAGAGCTGCACGTAGTTCGTCGAGTATGCTAAGCGTGTTGTTAGAACTTAAACCATCCGTTGCTGTGGTAAATGGCATGTTGTTTTCAATGAGCGTTTCAATGGCTAGTCGTCCACAACCCAAAAGTCTGTTAGAACGAGGACAATGGGCAATGCTGTGACCTTTTTCATTTAAGAAGTTTAATTCTTCCGTTGTGGCTTGGACAGCATGGGTTAAGTGAGCAGGTACTTGATTTAAAGAGTGCATGAATTCTTCAACAGTAGTTACGGCTTTTGAAGTAGAGAAGAAATTTTGGAAAAAGTTTAGGAAACCACCTGTTTCTTTAGTTAACCATTCACGCTCTGCTTGTGATTCTAAAAAGTGAGCTGAAAGAGGAAGTTCTTCTTGTTTTGCTAAAGCAATAGCGCGTTGCGTCACAATAGGATGTACTGAGTAAGGAGAATGAATGGCAATGGCTGGAATGATGCCATCGTCAACACAGTTTTTCGATTCGTTTAAACGTTCTAAAAAGTCTCCGTAAAGCATGTCAGCTGTAGCAGCTTGTGAGCCGATGAGTTCGTTGAAAAAAAGAACTTTTTGAGGTGTTTTTGTACAAACTTCTAACTCTGTACCAAAAGAGGAGATAGCCCCAAAGGTGGTAACCCCAGAGTTTAACATTTGCTTACAAGCTTCCATCATCACTTCATTGTCACATTCACTGACTAAATCTTCACGATTTTTAATGACTGAGTCCAACCAAGGCATGAATGAACCGTACTCTAAAGTGGTTCGGTTTTTAGAGAATTCTAAATGTACATGCGTGTTGATAAACCCAGGGTAAAGTACAGAGTTCTCTGCTTGGTCTTCTACACTTGCCTCAGGGTATTGCGTTTGTAGGTTTTCTAAAGTGTCGATGGCTTGGATTTCTGCATTAAAAGCTACGGCAAGGTTTTCTTGAAATGTATTGTCTAGGTAGATATAGGTTGGGTTTATTATTTTCATTGTTTTATTCTCGTTGGCTGAAGCCAACCCTACAGCTCACAATTTTAATAACAGTTTGAAATCTGTAGGGTGGGCTTTAGCCCACAATAAATCAAACATAAAATCGCACCCTATAAGGCAGTCTATTTTTATAAAATTATACTACAATAAAATCAAAAAAGAATATGCCTATGAATTTTATAGACTTCCATTGTGACACAGCCACACTCATACTTGAACAAAAGCAAGAATTGAAAAAAAATAATTTAACCATTGACATAGAAAAGCTTCAAAAAGGTGAAGCTTTAGCCCAGTTTTTTGCCATGTACATAGATGCTCAAAAAGTAGAAAGTTCTTATGACTATTGTGTGACGATGTTAAATACCTTTAAAGATGAACTGACTAAAAATCAAGAGACCATTTCTCTTTGTCGAAGCTATGATGACTTGATAACTACGCAAAAAGAAAACAAAATAGCAGCTTTTCTAAGCATAGAAGAGGGTGATGCCTTAGATGGCTCTTTAGATAAATTACGTTTTTTTAAAGAAGAAGGCATTTCAGCTGTGACACTCACATGGAACTATGTTAATGCTTTGGGTTACCCAAATTTTCAATGGAAACATCAAGACAAAGGTTTAAAACCAAAAGGCATAGAAGTTGTGGAAGAGATGAATAGTCTTAATATGCTCATAGATGTTTCGCACCTTTCAGATGGAGGCTTTGAAGATGTTTTGAAACATTCTAAAGTACCGTTTATAGCAACCCATTCAAATGCACGTGCTATGACGAATCACCCTCGAAATTTATCTGACAAGATGTTAAAACAGTTAGCAGATGCTGGTGGATTGACAGGCATAAACTTTTTTAACAACTTTTTAGTTAATGGTGAACTAAAAGAAAAGATGGAAGTCGCCAAAATAGAAGACATGGTACGGCATATAAAACACATTAAAAAAGTAGCAGGGGTTGATGTCATAGGTTTAGGTTCAGATTTTGATGGCATACCTAATCCTGTGGAGATAGAAGACATATCTCAAATGTCAAAACTCTCCGATGCACTTTTGAAAAATGGATTTTCTTCTGATGAGGTGGAGAAGATATTTTTTAGAAATGGCTTGAGAATTATTAAAGATGTATTAAAGTAGGAGTGGAGAATGGGTAAAAAGAAACAAAGTTTAGACTTTTCAGATCAAGAGATCGTTTTTAAAATGAAAGAACAAAAGATGAAAGTGTTGTCTTTAAATCAAAATTCTATGGATGTAGAGGTTATTATTTTTGAGGGTGAAAAAAAGAAGGTGAGTAAAATGGCTTTTGCTCACCTTCCGAAAGATATTAAGAAGTTGTTACGACCTCTTTAATTAACATAAATAAAATAGACTTTATGGTTTTTTTCTTGAATTTTTTAAGTTAAATTTCTTCTTTAAATAA
>CACVAR010000302.1 GCA_902727905.1 uncultured Sulfurovum sp.
TGACTTCAAAGGTTGACCTTTTTACGCCTACTAACCTTTTAAAGTTCTCTTCGCTTACTTTTTCAAATTTATCTACTTTTCTCATCCTAAAATTTTAGCATCTTTTTAGTTTTGCAAGATGTCTATTGTAATATCTGGTAATTTATTTTTTTCAAAATCAGCCGTATAAATAAATATCATGTGATACTTCTTATTTTTTAAAAAAATATCAACCCGTTTTACTTCTCCATTTTCAGCAATACCTCCATTAACCTCGAACTTACCTTCGGGACTTTTTACTTTTTTGGAAACAATAGTTTCCTTATGTGCTGAACCAGTAATTTTTCTACGTGGAGCATTTGAAACAAATATAGCATTTATACTTTTTTGAACCTCATCTCTAAAGTTCTCTAAAGGAGGAATAAAACGTATTTTTTTAGCTTTTTCTGCACTTTTTTGGTAGTTAAAACCCTCTATTTTTGCTGACAAAGTAGAGAGCCTTTGAACTTCTGAGTCTGTAGCGAATGCTATGAGAATCGCATCTACTGCATGATGTAAATGTGTATTACGACTCTTTGTACCCACACCCCAATTATAACGTAACATATTTGTAAGCGTTCCATTCACGCTCAAAACTTTCTTTTTACTTTTTGATGTTAATTCTAAATTCTCTTCAATGAAGTTTTTAATATACTTTGCCATATAAGCCGTGTCATTAATGTTTCTTTCTCTAAACTCCTTAGCTGAATTTTCATCAAAATTCTTTTTTAGTAGACGTGTTTTTTTAACTTTATTTAAACCTTTTAAAATATTTTTTATGAATACTTCATATGAATATAAATCACGACCTTTAGATATAAAGTATTCATAAGGTGTTTGATTTTTCTTTTCTTGATTTTCCTTAGCTAAACACAATACTTTATTATTTAATCCATCATCTAAACTTCGACTATAGGGTAAAATATGGTCTATCTCTGCATACTTAAAATCACTAATCAATCTATCTGTAGATATTTTTTCACCTAAATAACCACTATACATACAAAAACCATCTTGCTCCTTCCATAGTCTAAATTTTAAAAGTTCAGCTCCTCTTGGTTTTCTACCAAAAAGTTGAATAAAGTGTTTTTCAACTTCATCTTTAAATTCTTTATACTTTTTTTGTCCTTGTTCTCTCTCTTTTCTGTCTTTATAGCTCCTCTTTATATCTCGAGCAAGTTCTATATGTACTTTGCTAAACTGTCCATACTCTCGTATGAGTGCATTAACCACTTTACGTGTTTGTGCTATGGCTCTTTTTACAACTGGATTCGTTAGCTCATTTTGTTCTTCTTTACTCAAAGCTCTTAAAAGCTTCTCCTTAGTACCCTCTTTCTTTTTATAACCAACAAGCTCTACTGCTTCATCATAACGCTTTCCTTTTTGCATGTGAGGAACTATTTTGTCAAGTGCCTTGTGACTCAAGTTAATAAATTGATCAAAACTTATAGAGACAAGTAAAGCCCCTATTATCTTTGTTTTTTCTTCTTTTGTAAACATTGAAAAAGTTAAACTTAATAAAGCTTCTCTAATTTTTTCATCACTCTTATGTAAAGAAAAAATTGTTGCTATTTCATTTAATAATGTCTTATCTTGAGCTAAATTATGCCAATGTATAGGAGAGAGTATTTCTGTCACCACACTTCTGAGTTCATGGTATCCTTTAAAAGCACTTTTAAATAGAGCTGGTTTTTTAGTAACTTCACCATTTTTATCTACAATATATAATTCAATACCTTTAAAATATATGTCATTTTCTAAACCAAGCAACTCTTTTATCTTTATATATGAAGGCTTCCCTATTTGTCCTTTCAGCTTTACTTCTTGTTTACAAAGCTCAATAACTTTTTCTAATTCATTTGGTGTAAATTTTCTTTCTTTATCTTCTTTATCTACTATTTTAATATTTATAAGCTTTGTAAGTGTCACAAACTCTTCAGCACTATAAGTTCTTTTTGCAGCTCTTTTTACTCCTTTTTCAAAGGTACAGTCACCTACCATATCTGCCACAGAAGCGAAATCTCTTTGATGGAAAGCTATAGCTATATATTCATCTCTTAACACGTCATTAACTAAAATATTGTTAAATTCTTTTTGTTTTCTAAATATAATATTCACTTCATCTAAAAGCATTTCTCTTGAAATTGAATTAAAAAAACCTCCAACCATTATTACTTGACCTGTCTTTTTATCAATTTTAGAATTTCTATTTTTATCTATATCTTGCACAGGTTTATTTCTTCTTATTCCTGTATCTTTTGTAGTCTGATATAACATTTGTCCTGCAGTCAAATATTTTTTTGATAAAACCTTATTATTTGCTATACCTCCCAGTGCCTTACTATTATCACTTTTAGTGTCTTTCTCTTCTAATGATTTACGATTAGACTTATATCCTCGACGTTTTGCTATATGTGTTAATACTCGTGCCAACTCATCAGCTGTTAAAACTCTCTTAACAGCTTCATCTCTCAATTGCCAAATATCTATGCGTCCTTTTTTCCCATAAATGGTCTTATCATCATCTCCAACAAACAAATCATCTTTAGTCAATGATAAATACTTTATAAAAAGATTTTTAATTCCTTTCATTCTTTGTCGTTTACGTTTATTTGTTCGTCTAGCCCCTCTTGCCAAACGTCTTGGCATTGCTAAAGAACTACCATCTTTAGGATGTTCAGCCTGTGTAAATATACGTACACCAGACTTTACAATCTTATTCTTTTCTCTCTGCTCTTTATCATAGTCAACTACAGCCCAACCAACAGAAGCTATCCCTATATCTAAACCCAGTATTCTTTCACTCATTTAATTCCTTTTTAAAGAGACTTACCCTATCATACCCCATAGCTTATTTGTGTGGGATCACGAAAGTGCTATAATAATCGTTTTTGAAGTTTTTCGAGCAAGGTTCTGTCATTAAGTTGTCATCCTCAATAAAACTTCACCTTACATATCAAACACTATGTTTTTTATTTCCTAATTTATTATAATCAAATCTATTGTTACTCATAACAAGTAATCATTCAAATATTAACTTTACATCAAGAAATTATTTAAAGTCCTAAATTCAAAACATAGCATGTTAAACATTTCACAATTATATCACATTGGTCGGTAAACCGACCCTACTCCTCTCCATAATACTTCAGTAGATCTAAGGTCGATTTATCGACCAAAAGCCCATCAGTAAACCTAAGCCTTTAATATTTTTAATGTAAAATACGAAAAACCATTAAAGGCATTATCATTTTAGTTCATATCTGTTGTGCTGTTGACAGCCACTATTTTTTACAAAAACTACAAACCGAATATCCCAAAGAGACACTTATAGGGTACTTTTATGACCCAAATATTCATCCCTACTCTGAATATAAACTACGTTTACTGGATGTCAAACGCTCTTGCAAAATGTTAGGAATAAAACTTCTTGAAGGTGACTACGATGTGGATAATTGGCTAAAAGCTGTACGTGGTTTTGAAAATGAACCTGAAAAAGGTGAAAGATGTGCCATCTGCTTTGACAGACGTTTTGAAGTTACAGCTAAACA
>CACVAR010000303.1 GCA_902727905.1 uncultured Sulfurovum sp.
TTCAAAAAACAAAATTTCATGACAAAATAAGATACATCAAGTTAAATGAAAAACAGACAAAAGTTATCAATAGATTACTTGATGCAGGAGCAGGAAATTTTGAAGGTGGATTGACCAATAAAAAGTACAGAGCTTTAACTAAGACCGATGCCGTCACAGCTTCTAGGCATTTAAAAGACATGCTTAACAAAGGTATTATACGAGAGATAGAGGGGTTTAGTGGTCGGAGTACGAGGTATGAGTTGGATGTTTAACATAGCTTACTTTGAATATTGACAACAAAGTCAAAAATCATTATAATAGTCAATATGAAATTAAAAATGACAATAAGGATAAATAATGACAATAGAACAAATTTCATTCCGAGATTTTATTCGTGGATATATGCCGGCTGATGTTTTGATGCTTCTTGATAAAAAAACCAAAACTAAAAAAGGACTTTTTGTAAAACAAGAGTATGCTGATAGTGTTTTAGAGTTTTTAAAAAAGAAAGAAGAGGAAAAAATAGAGAAGAAAAAAAGAGCCATGTTTGACTTTGTGGGAGAGTTTGGCGATGGTTCTGAAGTTTCAACTAAATCTCATCAAGCGATAAAGTCAGAAAAATATGAGTAAAATATTTTTCGATGCTAATATTTTATTGGATATTTTACTACCAAGTAGACCAAATCATGAAAAAGCCATGTCAGCTTATGGCATCATCTGTCAAGAATACCAGAGTTTAGTAACGAGTGAAAATATTTTGACCACCATTGAGTATATTGCTTCTAAAAATGGAACAAGCTGTGAGACACTTGCAAATTTTTTCAATGCTTTAAGAGAGAACTTTGAACTCTATGGCTTTTCTGATATTTTAGAGCATAGTTTGATAATTTATAAAGAGGCTTGTGTCGATAAGAAGACGATAGATTTTGAAGATTTATTACAAATTCAGTGTGCTATTAAAAATGGATGTGATGTATTTGTTACGGAAGATAAGGGAATTCATAAGCGTAGTTATGGGATTAATGTTATTGGGTTGGATGATGTGTTGAGGTGGAGGGGATGAATTAAAGTAGATTTTCAACGTCTGACCCCTTTATTTTATCGAAAGCTTCATAGGTATTTTTTGGTAGAATCTTTAGAGGTGAAATTGCACTATGGATTTAAATCTGGGTTTAGTTTCTAAGATGGTAAGAGAGGGGATGGTCTGAAGTGCTTTTTCAACGTCTGATTCCTAGAGTACAAATAGTGCGTTTAATTTAAGAAGATAGGGAAAATATAATATGAAAAATACATTAATTACAGGAATAATATCAGGGGTTGTAGCTGGTTTAAGTGTGTTACTTATTGACAAGTTTATTATTCCTAAAGATACAGAAATTGTAGTTGAAAATTTTGGGTTGATTATAACTTCATTGGTTATTGGTACTTTTGTAGCAATTGTTTTTAGATTGATTAAAAGTAGTGAAGAAGGTATTTTAGAAGGCTTATCAATTAAGTCTATACTATTTAGTTCAATGTTAGTTTTTGGGTTTTTTATTTATCAAATTTTCCCATCTTATTATTATAAAGTTATAATTAGTGGCGTTATAAATGAATTTGCTAATATTGAAGACAATAGAAAAGAGTCAGCCTTAGAACTAATTAACGAAACCTTGGCTGATAAAGTAAGTCCAATGTCATACTCATCAAGACATACAATTTCTGTTACAAGAACTATTATGGAAAAACATATGTTTTTGTCATCACTTGCACAATTGCATCCTAAGACATCAACATTGCCTATGTTGGTTAAAATGTTTGTTTTTGGTAGTATAGCAATTAGTTACAAAGATGATGGTATTTATTTAGAGAGTGATTATGGAAATGAAATTAACATATTCTCTAAGTTTAAATATAAACCTGTAGAACAAAGTAATATAAAATATATGTCTATAGCGTTAGCTAAAGACATAATGAAAGAAAAATTTATAGATAAAGAGTACCTAGGAGGAAAGGTTTGTCCAACAAAAGAAGATTTTTTATTAATTTCCATGGATAATGGCTGTAGTCCTGTAACAAATAAAATTCTTTTAGAGTTTATTGCTAAACCAAAGTCTGAATTATGGAGATTAAAAAAACATTCAGACTATATCAATTTACTTTCTCCTGAAAAGTTTATTGAAAAAAAAGATTTGATGTCAGGTATCATGGATATGGTTTTAGCTAATTCAAAAGGTACAGTAATCAGTGAAGGATTAGGTGAAAAGTTTATTTTATTATTTAGTCAAGAGGATAAAAAAATACAACTTAAAGTTATTACTTCATTTAAAGTAAAAGATAAAGAAAATTGGTTGATTCTTGATGATGAAAGCATTTTGCAGCCTGATAGTATAAATAATTATTTTACTGAAGATTATTACTATGTTTTATACGAAAGTCTATCTTCAAAAGAAATAGATTTATTGTTATCTTCTTCTGAACTAACTTTTAAATATAAAAATATAAATTCTGATGAATATAATAAACACAATATGATATTAGAATATTTTGATGAGGCTTATAGAGCTTTTATTTAAAAAGGTATATAACAAAGTTGGGTAAGTTGAAGGTATGAAGACGAAAGGTATGTGAGAGTTTATCAAAAAGGTCAGACGTTGAAAACCACTAAAAAACACGCCATAATACACAAAAAAGGTTTCCCCATGCCAAGAAAACCAAGAATAGACCTAGCAGGTTATCATCATGTCATTAACCGAGGAGTGAATCATTCTACTGTTTTTACAGATGATGAAGATTATGAGATGTTCTTGAAAATAGTTTGTAAGGCTTGTAGAGCCTATAAAGTAGTTTTGCATGACTATTGTCTCATGAGTAATCATTTTCATCTACTTGTAGAAACCCAAAGAGAAAATCTCTCCTTATTTATGAAACAGATAAATGGAAACTATGCCATCTATGCCAATAAAAAACAGAAACGTTCAGGTCACTTTTGGCAAGGACGCTACTATTCACGCTATATCAATAGTGATGAATATTACTATACACTCATACGATACATCGAACAAAATCCTGTGGAAGCAGGTTTGGTGAAAGAGGTGACAGAGTACCCTTACACTTTGGGTTCTGTTATTGCTAATGGTGTAACCCCTGTAGCTTGTTGCTTACACTCAAAACTTTTAGCAGAACTAGACTATGAAAATGTACAAGAGATGATAGGTGTAAAACTAAATGATGAAGAGCTAGAGACATTAGAAAAGATAAAACATCAAAAAATCATACAAAAAGAGAATGCCAATAGACAAGCCTATGCAAAAAGTTTAGAGGTGCATTTTGAGGTATTTAAAACAAAACAAGAGAGAAATACTCTAATCTTAGAGGCATTAGAAGATGGATATACACAGATAGAGATAGCTAAATATTTGGGTGTTTCTCGTTCTTTGGTTTCTAAGATTGTGAGAGAGGGGATGAAGTAAAGTGGTTTTTCAAGGTCTGACCCTAATATATAAAGGAAGTAGTTGAATAAACTCCTCCTCTACTTTTAACTCTTTAGGGGTTTTTGAAAATTCAA
>CACVAR010000304.1 GCA_902727905.1 uncultured Sulfurovum sp.
GAAAGTAAAATTTTTTTGTTCATTGTTGGTTCCTTTAAGTGTGTGTATTTATTTTAAAAGTTTCATATATTATACTAACAATGAACCCCTAAAATTATTAAACGCCTTTACGTCTTTTCAATCTTATCACTTATAATCTTAAAGATTAATGTTTTTCTGTAATTCTTGTAATAAAAGTTTAAAATTGTTCGTCTCTTCATATAATTCTCTGTTATTTTCTAATATTTTTGGTTTAATTAAAATTATAAGTTCGGTTTTTACATGCGACTGCGACTGCGATTTAAAAATGTTTCCTAGCCATGGAATCTCTTTTAAAAGAGGCACTCCTGTGTTACCATTACTTTTGTTGTGAGAGATGATGCCTCCTAACAGAATGGAGTTACCACTTTGCATGACTGCTGAAGTGGTTAATGAACGGTTGACGATGAGTGGAGAGTCAATGCTTGATGTTTGGTTTGTTTGGGCTTCACTTAAGGTCACAGCTATGTCCAAACTCAAAGTTCCGTTAGAGTTAATGGTCGGCGTTAAGTTCAAGGTCATCCCTGTAGTAATGTAAGAAATATTTCTTAAAATACTCGGTGTCGTCCCGGTAGTGGTTAAATCTGTTGCTGAAGCTTCACTACTAACCACAGGAACTTGTTGCCCTACATTGATGTTTCCTGTTTTGTTATTTAAAATCACCAAACGAGGTCGTGACAAAATATCAAGCTCTTTTTTTTCAGCAAATGCATTGATGACAGAGGTTAAATTGCTTGTAAACAGTGTCGAGGTTACTCCTGCAGCACCCCCTAACCCTAAAGTATGTGCCCCACTTACTTGGGTAGCTGTTCCTGTAATCGCCTTGTTGTTTAAAATGCTCCATTCAAACCCCAAGTTAAAAGTGTCGGTCATGTCTACCTCGGCTAAGGTAACTTCTACTACCACTTGTAATGGTAATGCATCTAGCTTCTTAATAACAGGGAGTATTTTTTTGTATTCAGCAGGGGTCATGTTCATCATGAGGCTATTGGTATGTAAATCAGACTTAATGTTAATCTCTCTAGGATTTTCCCTATTTTGTGTTTGGTTGCCATCTCTAAAGCTAAGGTTATTGACCCTGTTATTTTCTTGGCTGTTCGTTATGTTATTGTTTGTATTGTTATTACTGTTTGTAGTATTATTAGAACTATTGGTACTCAGTACCTCTTGAAGTACTTCTGCTAACTCATCTGCTTTACGATGCTTAACTTTGTAAATATACAAATGCGAATGTTCCGTGTCCACTTCGGAGAGTACGTCGAGTTTGTTTTTCCAAAACGTTAACATATCGACCCATGATTTTTTAGAAGAAAGCACCAAAAGTGTGTTAATCTCTTCGATGGGCGTTAGCACCATGCCCACTTCACGAATGCTCTTTGCCACAGGAATGGCATTACTCTCCAAAATACTTGTCATGCGTTCTACAAATTTTTTAACCTCAATGTATTCCAACTCTACCATGTAAGGCACTTTCTGTTCCATGGCAGGGGAATCAACTATCTTCACCAACTCTAACAACTGCCGAACATCAAAAGCTTCACCACTAAGCACGGCAATGTTTTCATTTAAAAAGTTAATTTTTACCTTACTTACTTTTAAACGTCGTGATAAATCTGAAAGTTCTTTTGGCTTGGTATAATAAAAGGGAACAAACATCAATACTTTTTGATTATCTTGTAAGTTTGAAGAGAGAGATCTTCCGACTGATATGTATCGGTCAGACAAACCTTGTACACGTTCTCGCTTAGAAGAAGGAGTAATAAAAAGCATTCCTTCTTCTTGACTAATACCGACCGATTCACTTTTTAAAATGTTTTCCACCACGGTTAAGACCTGTTTGTTCGGCAAAGGAGCTGCCATATTCAGCGTAATGGGTTGTTTCATCTTTTTGACATTTTTATCAACCGTGTAGTTCATTTTTAAAACGCTTGAAAAAATGAAATCAACAAATTCATTAAGAGGAATGGACTCAACATTTACCTTAACTTTTCCTCCACTTACGACTAAGTCTTTTTTAATTTTAGCACGATCACTGGTTTGAACTGCCTGAAATTCATTGGCTTGAAAATTAGGAATACGTTCAACACTTTTAGTACCTCTTCTTAAACCTATATTAGCATTTTCTTGGCTATCAAAATCATCATTAACCGTGTAATCTTCTCTAAACTCTTTAAAAGGTTCTCGCTCTAAAGTACTTTTTCTATCGGGAATTACTTCAAGTTTTTCGGCTAATCGACTACATGAAGTCAGCAATATCATACTGATTATCATCAAAGGGAAAAAAGTCTTCATTCAAAATCCTTAGGTTTATATTTACTACTATTCACATCAAACAACTGCATACTCCATTCTCGTGTTGAATTTACATCACTAAAAACAATCTTCTTTTTCATAATATCTTTAATCTTAATGCTTGAATGCATCATCTGATCAAGAACCAATACTTGTACTTTTTCTTTGCTATCTTTATTATAAAAAGAAGCATAAGGGTAGCCATTTTTTGAAAAAATACCCAAAAGCCTAAAACAAGCTTTCTCAATACAAAGTGTTTTTTCTTTTAAAGTCACCTCAATTAACTTTTTTGTCTTCAACTCTTTAACCTTAGCTTCTTTTTTTACTTTTTTTACAACAATTCCCCAGGCTTGGTTCGCAACGCTATCTGTTTCTAAAGGTTGGGTGTATCCTTCCATCAACTTATCTAACATGCTATTCTTTTGCGTGTCATATTCGTAGAGACTGGAAACTTGCATAGGGTACTCTTTTTTTTGAAACTCCCAAAAAAAGAGTAGTAACAGTAACAGCACATAAAGAAAAATCCAAAGTCTACTTTTCATTTTCTTTACTCCTGTAGGCAAAAAGGGTTATGGAAATTCGTAAAGCATGCTTTCTTCGCTCTTTAACCATATTCAGTTGATTAAAGACAAATAGCTGTGGCTTTTTTCGCATATGTTTTTGAAATTTCACAAAATTTTCAGGCGTAGCACTTACAATTAACCTCAAACTTAGCACTTCGTAGCCTCGTTCTTTATCTTTGGGCATATCTTGCCATTGTGTATTGACAATGGTACAATTTGTCTCTTTAGCAGAAAGCTGTATGTCTTGCTGAAAAATCCCCATGGCTTCAGAATAAGAATACTTGAGTCCATCATAAAAAAGATGCGTATAACCTTTGGTGACATTTATCTCTTTAAATTTATCTCTTTGCTCAAACAGTTTCTCCTCTTTGAGTGTACGTTGTTCAATGTTGACTATATTTTTCTCAATTTTCTCCACATCTTTTTGAAAATGCATCACATAATTCACATAAACAATCAGCATAAAGAGCAATACCATCACTTTTTGACTCTTCACAGTAACAAGCCTTGTGCTATAATTTTAGCTTCATAAGAGACCGTAGCTCTTTTTTTATTGGTATTTTTTAAGGCAATATTTTCTAAGCCTTCAATTTTATTTAAAATATTCAAGCCCTTGATAAAGTCTTCTTTCGTCT
>CACVAR010000305.1:0-3625 GCA_902727905.1 uncultured Sulfurovum sp.
AACCAATCAACAATTATCCATTTCAAGTTTAAAAGAGCAAGGAGCTACGGTTGTATTCCTCTGTCAATAATCATGAAAGACACAAATCCATTCTCTCTTTTCAAGAAATTATAGGGATTATTGTTGTCTTTGCATTTATGCTCTATTTACTTTTTCCGAAAGGTAATATTGAAAACATCTTAGAAGGACAAGGTGGGCATGCCAATTTATCCATTCATTATTTAGAAAGTATGGTTCTCTACCATCCAGATAATATCGAACTGAAAATGATTTTAATGGAGAAATATACAGAAACAGGAAAAGAAAAAGAAGCATTGGCTCTAAACCGTGAACTTATTCAAAATACCAAGAGTAAGCCTCTACTAACAGAACTATATAAAGTAGAATACTTACTTGAAAAAGCCCTCTACTTTACCAAACCCAATAAAGAAGAACTTCAAAAGCTAAAAAATAAACTACTTCATTATTACAAATACACAAAAAGAGAAAATAGAGACTACCTTTTCTTTTTTGCTGAATCTTCTAGCATAGACTACAGCTATTTAAAATACCATTCATTACGTCATTTTATGGAAGAGGAGCCAAGTGAAATTGACTATGAACTTGAAAAGATGGCTTATGATTTAGCCACTAAACTAGGCTATAAGGAAGAAGCCTATGCTTATCTTGAAAAACTTACTAAGTATCCTGAACTCGATGATACATTAAGTGAGTACCTTATTTATTCTTTATTTGAACGAAATGAATTTACCAAAGCACGAAAAATTACTACAAAATTTTTTCTAAGAAGTCAAACAGAAGATGAACTAACCAAGTTTTTCCACTTGGCACTCTACTCTTTAGTTCAAGACCAAACAAAAACCTCAACGGATGTTAGCCAACTTATTCAAGATTATGCTAATTTAAAAAATTTACTATCCCCAGATATAGTTATTATCTTAAGTACATTACTTGAATTAGGAGACTCTAAAGAAGCAGCCAACTTTGCTATTAATATGTTCTACACTAACCCTGAACAGTTTGATGAAACGGGTATAGACATGGCACTAACCAGTCTCATCTACAACTCTGAATTAGAACAAGCCAGAGCATTCAGTTTTTTTGCAGAAGGTAAATTTAAAAAAGAAAAGTATCTTGATAAAACCATTCAACTTTCAGGATGGTTAAGTGATACTGATGCTGTTACAGCTTTAAACAAACAAGGTTATTACGAATATAGTCCTAAAAAGTATGAGAAATATTTTTTAGAAAGTGAAAACTTCGATTCTGACTATGAAATACTAGGAGACATTTTTAGAGCAAAGGTTACTCAAAAACAGTATAAGTTTCTTGACCATATGGCACGTTATTATGAGTATACAGGAGAGATTGATAAAGCAGAAGAGTATTTTACAACACTACATAAAACCAGTAAACATAAAAAAGCTACCTACTATGCCATTGAATTTTCACATAAAAATAGCCACTTTGAAAAGGGCTTAAAGCTCTACAAGAAATACCAATCAAGCTATGGTATAGAACCTAAACTTCATGACCTTTCAATCAAAAGACTTATGGCTCTTAAACGTTTTGAAGAAGCCTATGCCATGACAAAAGCTTCTGAAAAAAATAACTTTTTAAATAACAAACGACGCTTTAGCAATTTAGCTTGGCAAGAACAGGACTATGCTTATCTACACCAAAAGTTTTGGGATTTTGAAGCTAAAAATGAGTTATCAGCCAATCATTTTGAGCATTTTCTTCTTTTAGAAAAAGAACTTGGAAAAAGTGATAAAATAGATTATCTATACCATAAAGCATGGAAAAAAACACATAATAGTTATCATCTTACTGCCCTAATGTATAAACTACTCCAAGCAAAGAAATTCCAAGAGTTTCAAGAAGTATTGAACAAACTTACCCAAAAAGAACAAACTATTCTTAATGAAAATATTGACTTTCATACATTAATGGCTGAGTACCATGTAAAAAATGCCAATATCTCCTTGGCTCTTAAAAGTTATGACAAAATATTTACAATGGCACCAAAGAAAATCAGTAGTCATCAATCTTATCTTTGGTTCTTACTAGATAACAAAGATAAACACCCCCAACTGAATAAAAAACTTGTATTGCATCTAAACTACTTAGAACAATACCCAGGTTTAAGAGAAAGAATTGGAATTGCCCCTATCGTTGCTGCTATGAGTATCCATAAATATAAACTGGCAAATAAATGGATAAGTAAACTTCTTAAAAAAGACCCTCGAAATAAAGAATATAGAAGCTTGGCTAAAGATATAAAAACGATTAGACAAGAAGAACTCTATGCGCATTATTATAAAACACTTGATCCTGAATATCTTGATACTCGGATCAACTTAAAGACAAAGCATCTTGGCTCAGCACTTACCGTCAATGAAGCTGGTTTTTCCTACCAATGGAAAATTTATCAAAATATCAAAGCTAAAATAATGCTCAAACACTATGAGTATAAAATTCCAGGCGCAACAACTAACAAACAAACTGCTTTTGAGATAGCTTTAAAAAACTCTAATAAACGATTTCTTTGGGACTTATCTTTAGCACATACCTCTGCGAGAAAAGACTTTAGCTCTGCCTCATTAAACTTAGAATACAGTACACATAACTTCAATGTTAGTCTCAATTCAAAATACCAAAGAAAAACCACCTTAACTCCAGAACTAGAACATAATGCCTTAGAGAATGCCTTAGCATTAAATGTTCAAGCTTATGCTAATCGTCGTACTTCTTTTTCTTTTTTAACGCAAAAAAGTGACTTTACAAGACTTGATGGAGTACATGTTGGTGAAGCGAAAAAAGTACAACTCAATGCACACTATATCTTACGTTCTGGCTATCCAGACATTACTTTTAATACCTATCTTAGCCATAATCAATTCTCTAAAAATATTGCCCAAGACTTTTCTGAATTTGGAGTCTCCAGTAGCATTGGTACAACGCGTCAACATACCTTAAACACTTCATGGAAACCGTTTGGTACGGTTGCCTTGGCTATGAATGACGCACAAAACCTAGGTGGTTCATTTACTTTTGGTATTTCTAAAATGCTTAAAGGCGACGACTCTCTTGATGTACTTTTTGACTACTACAATGGCATAGGTGTGATAAGTGAACCCATTTATGGGCTGAATCTAAGCTATAGATTCTAAGCTCTCTTTTCTCTATGGCATAATATGATAACATTTCATATTAATTTTACTAGAAGGTAAGCAATGATTTTTATTGATGATGTTAGAGCAAATGAAGTAATGGATAGTAGAGGTAACCCAACTGTTCAAGCAACGGTAAGTTTAAGTGATGGTACTGTCGCATCTGCTATTGTGCCAAGTGGCGCAAGTACAGGTAAAAGAGAAGCCCTTGAACTTCGTGATGGTGGAGACCGTTACATGGGTAAAGGTGTACTACAAGCTTGTGAAAATGTAAATGAAAAAGTTGCTGAAGCACTGCTTGGTCTTTCACCGTATAACCAAGCAGAAGTTGACATTACCATGAAGTCACTTGATGGAACAAACAACTATGGAGAACTTGGAGCAAATGCTGTTCTTGGTGTGTCTATGGCTGTATCACGTGCTGCTGCTGCTTCATTAAACATGCCTCTTTA
>CACVAR010000305.1:3725-15043 GCA_902727905.1 uncultured Sulfurovum sp.
AAGTTGACATTACCATGAAGTCACTTGATGGAACAAACAACTATGGAGAACTTGGAGCAAATGCTGTTCTTGGTGTGTCTATGGCTGTATCACGTGCTGCTGCTGCTTCATTAAACATGCCTCTTTATCGTTACTTAGGTGGAGCCAATGCTGTCACACTTCCTGTACCAATGTTTAACATCATTAACGGTGGAGAACATGCTAACAACTCAGTAGATTTCCAAGAGTACATGATTATGCCTGTAGGATTTACAAACTTCTCGGATGGTCTTCAAGCTGTTGCTGAAATTTACCAACACCTTAAAAAAATTATTGATGGAATGGGTGAAAGTACTGCTGTGGGTGACGAAGGTGGATTTGCACCAAACTTAAAATCTAACGAAGAGCCTCTTCAAGTAATTATGGATGCCATCGAAAAAGCTGGATACAAAGCTGGTGAGCAAATTGTACTTGCATTGGATGTTGCTGCTTCTGAACTTATTAATGATGATGGTCTTTACGAACTTAAATCTGAAAACAGAGCCATTACTTCTGAGCAACTCGTAGACTACTACGCTGACCTTTGTGCTAAATACCCTATTAAGTCTATTGAAGATGGTCTTTCTGAAGATGACTGGGATGGTTGGAAAACATTAACAGAAAAATTAGCTGATACCGTACAACTTGTTGGTGATGATTTATTTGTGACTAACGTTTCTATCTTGGCTGAAGGAATTGAAAAAGACATTGCCAACTCAATTCTTATTAAACCAAACCAAATTGGTACGGTTTCTGAAACCATGCAAACCATTCGATTGGCACAGAGAAATGGTTATACTTGTGTCATGTCACACCGTTCAGGTGAAAGTGAAGATACTTTCATTGCAGACTTTGCAGTAGCGATGAACACAGGTCAAATTAAAACAGGTTCAACAGCAAGATCAGACAGAATCGCTAAATACAACCGTCTTTTAGAGATTCAAAGAGAACTTGGACAGTTTGAATACCTTGGGGCTGAAATCTTTAACTAAATGAAACTCTCATTTGATGAAGATATTAGACCAGTAATTGATAAGCTCGAGGAGATTCTTGGGCTTTCATTTAAAGTCTTTTTAACAACAGCCCTCATTGTTATTGCCCTTGGTATTTACATTGCCAACCTACTTTTTGGAAATCATTCTCTTCAAGTTTTAGAAAAACTAAAAAATGAAAAAATAACTCTTACAAAAGAGATAGAAGTACTAAAAAATGAAAATGCCAAACTTCATAAAGAGTACCTTGAATGGACTGATGCACAGTAACAAAACTTGTTATACAATATAAAATATTAAGAATAAATAACCATAAATACTTAATGTTATACTTTCAAAGTAAAATCCTTAAATTTAATTTTTAATCGCTACTTCCTCTAAACTTTTAAGATGCTTATAGTTCTATTAATATAGAATTATTAAAATTTCTTTTAAAGTAGTATCATGACTCAACCTCATCCCTCCTATCATCTATTCTTTCTAACACTTCTCTCCTTCTTTCTTTCAGCTTGTGGAGGAAGCACAACGAGCTCTAATGTCGAACGTAATATTGAGGGAAAGCTAATTGACTCTGCTGTTGAAGGTGTAGAGTATCGTTGTGGTAACGTCATAGACTTTACTGATGAAAATGGAACATTCTCTTGTGCTACCCTCCCAGTTTCTTTTTATATTGGTGCTATCAATTTAGGTGAAGTATCTGTATTACCAACAGACAAGCAAGTTTTTCCTCAAGACATTGCTAGCGTTAACAGATCTGACGTTAATAATACCAAAGTACTAAACCTAGCACTACTCTTACAATCATTAGATTCAGATAAAAATGCGTCAAATGGAATTAACATAAGTAGTGATACCAGAACAAAGTTTACTAAAGAGATAATTGTGTCGGATTTAAATTTAACAGAACTCAAAAATCAACTCAAGATTCAAGACCAAGACATTACTTTTCAAGATATTAATAATGTTCTAAATCATTTACGTTTATCGGCAGAAATAATAAGTAATGATGATAATCACTCTACAAACTTAGAAAATAATAGTTCTACAGACAATAACACCACAAGTTCAGAAAACAATAATTCAGCAGACAATAACAGCACAGATTCAGAGAATAATAATTTAGCAGACAATAACACCACGAGTTCAGAAGATAATAATTTAACAGACAATAACACCACAAGTTCAGAAGATAATAATTCAACAGACAATAACACCACAAGTTCAGAAGATAATAATTCAGCAGACAATAACACCATAGGTTCAGAAGATAATAATTCAGCAGACAATGTCGAACGTAATATTCAAGGAAAACTTATTGACTCTGCTGTTGAAGGTGTAGAGTATCGTTGTGGTAATGTTATAGACTTTACTGATGAAAATGGAACATTCTCTTGTGCTACCCTCCCAGTTTCTTTTTATATTGGTGCTATCAATTTAGGTGAAGTATCTGTATTACCAACAGACAAGCAAGTTTTTCCTCAAGACATTGCTAGCGTTAACAGATCTGACGTTAATAATACCAAAGTACTAAACCTAGCACTACTCTTACAATCATTAGATTCAGATAAAAATGCGTCAAATGGAATTAACATAAGTAGTGATACCAGAACAAAGTTTACTAAAGAGATAATTGTGTCGGATTTAAATTTAACAGAACTCAAAAATCAGCTCAAGATTCAAGACCAAGACATTACTTTTCAAGATATTAATAATGTTCTAAATCATTTACGTTTATCGGCTGGTATAAAAAACAACGATGATAACAACAGTTCCAACACTGGTGAAAATGTAGACAATAATAACTCAGAAGATACGAATACAATAGAAACTAATAATACTGTTATAGATAATACAACACCATCTTCAGAAAACAACAATTCTAACGAAAATAATACAACTGATAATTCAGAAAATAATGACTCAGAAGGTACTAACACAACAGAAACCAATACTACCATTATAGATAATACAGCTCCATTATTACCAACACTTACAAGCACTCCTTCATTTACAGCAGCTAACAGCATAAACGTCATAGTCAATGGAGAAAGTCATAGTAATGTTTACCTCAATAATGTAGAGGTTGGTACCATAAATGCACAAGGTTCATTAAGCCTGACCTTGGATACATCAGGGGTTGATGGAACTAAAAATTTTAACATTACTCTACAAGATGCTGCTAATAACACCTCATCAGCACTTAGCTTCAACGTCATCAAAGACACCGTCGCACCAGCAGAAAACTCAACCATCAATTCACTTACCACAGCTGATACAAGCCCTCCTTTAAGTGGAAGTCTACCACATGGTAATGATGACAATAACACAGAAAACTATACTATTTCTATTGAAATCAATGGGACAAGTTATGAGGCTACTAATAATGAAGATAATAATTGGTCACTTCCTAACAATACTATTAACCCCCTAGAAGAAGGATTCTACTCTGTCATTATCACCGTAACCGATGAAGCTGGAAACAGCAGTTCAACAACACTTACTGGTAAAATTGAAATCAATAATACAGCTTTCTTAATAGACTCAGCACTTGAGGGGATTAAGTATAAATCAGGAAGCTATACTGGTTATACGGATGTAAACGGTCTCTTTAAATACGAAGAAGGCACTACCGTAACGTTCTATATAGGTGATGAGAGTACTGGTATTCCTATGGGAAGTACTCAGGTCAAAATAGACCCTCATAATAGCCAACGCAAAATTATTACTATTTTTGACTTAGCAGGAAGCCAAGATGAAAACAACACTAGAGTTATTAACATGGGTAAATTTTTGCAATCACTCGATGCTGACAATGACGTCTCTAATGGAATCACTATTGATGAAAAAACTAAAGAGTCCATTGCCTTAGCAAACTTAAGAAATCATTTAGATTTTAATGAGGATGTAGATGCATTTCATCAAAATACAGAGATTTATAACCTCATGAATGATTTAGCTGGACACTTTGGAGAACATAGGGGTTTACTTGACAGTGAAGATGTTAAAGCACATCTTGTTAGCATACGAGACAACAACCCCTCAACAAAAACCTTTAGTGAAAGTGAAACCGTAAGAGGTGAGAAACAAGAAACAAAAATTCTAACCGGTGTTTTTCAAACAACAACAGGAGTTGTTGAGGGTTTAGAGTACCGTTCAGGTAACCAAGTGGGACGGACATCGAGTACTGGTGAGTTTCAATATGAAGAGGGTAAAAGCATTAAGTTTTACATCTATCAACTTGAATTAGGCACAACAGAGGCAGATAGTGTTTTAACTCCTGCTAACTTGGTAGTTTCAACCTCATTTAACCATCCAAAACCAAGAAATATTATTAGACTTTTAGCTGTTTTTGATGCCATTAGTTCAGATGCGAAGATTACGATTGATGATGCTGTTCGTGAAGCCCTTGAGAAATATCGTTCTCAAATTGACATTAACCTTCCAGATGGTAAAGCCAATGAGGAGTTCAGTATCCCAGCTGGCGTAGATGAATTTGGTGCACAATTTGACGACTTTGAAATTGGAAAAGATATACTCGATGAAATTACACTATTAAGAGGAGCGAACTAATGAATAACTTACTTAAATTATCACTACTAACAACACTTGTATCTACTCTTAGCATTGCAATTCCCTCTGTTGATAGCGCTGATACCAGTAGCTTAAAAAGTACTTCAGTCGCTTCAGATGTTGATGCTCAACTAGAAAAAATATATGATGGTGTGCGTGAGTTTCATATCTTTAAAGTCAACTATGGTCAATGGAGTGGCACAGATACCTTTACTACTTTAGTAACTGGTCAAAATGGTTTCCCTGTTTTCTCAGCAAGAAATGACAAAGACCCAAAGTACGTAGACTACCCAATTAAATACGAAAGTAATAGTATACAGCGTTATATACCTGTTCGTCCCCCTAGTTCTGTTAAAGACTACTACCCTAATAATAGCATTGAATTAGGTAATGAAAATACTTCTACCTACAATGCACCAATGGTAGCTGCTGGAACCATTGGAAAAGGTCGTGTACTGGTTATGGGAAGTCATCTATATGCTTCTATTTTAGTGCGACCTAGAAACTACTCTAATAATGTTCGTAACCATAATAGTGTTAATGAAATTGTCGACTCTTCTGACATGGAAAACTTTTTTCACAATACATTTACATGGCTAACAGAACAAAACACCAATGAAAACAATAGATATTCTCAAAATGGAAGCGCTATCCCAATTCTCTCTAACAAAACTAGAACGGTATTTTGGGGTATTAGTTCAGCTGGTATCAATAACGACCTTAAAACCTTTACCATTCATGATAATTTCAATCTAACTTCCGATGCTAAACCTAAAGTTACAACAACGTGGAAAGAAGCTAATGACAATGGTCTCCTAGATCCAAGTAAATATCCTCTCATTATCTTAGAAGACTTTGAAATGACCAATACATGGAGTGACTTTTTTGAACATACCGTAAGAAAAACAGCGCTTAGTGAAGTAGATCTAATTGTTGACTACATACGTGCTGGAGGAGGAGTACTCATGATGGAATCACCCCGTTTCAGGGACAAACATAATATACAAGTAACAGCATCAAATGAGATTCTAAAAAAAGCTGGAATCAGTAACTTCTTTGCAAATAATGCACAAGAGACTAAACTTTTACCTTCTAAAAATGAGGTTGGTGGTGTACATCAATTTGACATGTGTCTTTTAGACTATATTGGTCATACTGACTTACAACGACGTCTAGGACTCAATGACTATTCAACTGTTCCAACAGACTTAGATGGATTAAAAAGTATGCTTAATGGAAATGGTAAACTCAGTTACTTAGAAGAAGTTTTAAAACGACGCGTACGACAAATCTTTCTTGAAGGAAATGAAACAAAAACATTAAACTCGTCAGACTGTGGTCACGTTGAAGTCGATTTGGCAGATGGAAACAAAACAGCCATGCAGACTATACTGGTTAAAGGTGATGGTATTATTCAAGATGATAATAACTATGACAAGTATGCTAAATACCCTGTCGATCTAAACTTTGTTCAGGCACAAGGGGATGTGGGAGGAAGTATGAACAGCCTACTTTCACATGAACTAGGTACAACGCAACTCTCTTCTACTGATGTTAACCGTGAATACACCAATATGTCTGCTTTACTATTAAATGATGCCACTTTCTCAGGTGAAAAATTTGAGTCACTTAATCAACTACTTAATGAATACAAAGTAGGTGGTCGCTTTGTAAATGCCAATGGAGAGTTCTACCCTGGTTTTAGTTTCACTAAAAAAGATGTACTTGATTTTCGACGAAAGCCTGTTACACGTATTATGGTTGAACGTGCTTTTTATGATAAAAACTTAAAATATGACCCTTCAGAGTTTCCTGGACAAAGCACAGCTAATGGTTCAGCTAAAACAGCTAAAATTTATTTAAAACGTAATACTACACATCAGCAATGGTATGCAGGAAACATGCAGTCTACAGGGCTTTATGCTCCTGCTCACCAAGATGTAACCATTACTTTACCAGAAAATGTCAATGCTAATAAAATGCAGCTACTCATTGGCGTAGGAGACAATGTTGGTGGAATTTTTAGACATGAAATCAATCTAAAAAGACCTCCAAAATATGTTAAAAAGTATAAGTTTACACAAGGAAACACGCTCACAGTACAACATCCTTATGGAGGACTAATCTTTCTAAAATCATTTGAAAATGCCGTAGCAGATAATGCCTCTGCAGAAGTAAGCTTTACAGGTGTACAATCTGCCATTCATTTTGTGTTAGGTGAGACAACATCAGAAGCATGGGAGAGTATGAAAACAGCCCTAGCTCCTAAAGCTGAACTCGAATCAAAACACTATATTCTTACTGTACCAAGAGCTAACATGGCATCATTAACTTTTGAAGAGGTAACAAACATCGCCCAAGGCTATGATGAAATGAGTAAAAATGCTTATGATTTTTATGGATATGACCAAACATGTGCAGATACTTTTAATGAACATACCCCACCAAGTTGTAACAATGATAAAAAACTGGCTCATAAAAACAGAGAGGTCTTTGATCCACATATCTCTGTCGGAGCAGGACACTCAGGCTATCCTATTATGGTTATGAAATGGAAACCAGCAAGTACAAAGTTTCCACAAGATCCACGAAACTCCTTCCTTCTTTGGCATGAGATGGGTCATAATATGGTTGAGTCATGGCTAGGCATAGCTGGTGCTACAGAAGTTGCTAACAATGTAATGGCTGGACATCAACAGAAGCGTTTCTCATTAGCAGAAAGAAGTTTTTCAACAGTTAATTTAGTACTTAATAAACAACAACCATGGGCTGATGGTGGAAATGCTGGTCGACTTATGATGTTTAACCAACTTATAGGATGGATAAATACTAACTATATGGATGAATTTAAAACTAAAAATAGTAAATATTATGAAAATGGAAACCCAAAAGTAGACTATCCATTCTTAGATGGTGATGGATATGATATCTACAAAATTTTACACCGTGAAGCACGTGATAAAACAGCTACATCAGACAAGTATGATGTCTGTATGAAACAAACTGGTAAAACCAAAACCGATATGCTGGCTATTTGTAGCTCTGCCATTTTAGAACTTGACACCAGTACTTGGCTCGCTACTTGGAAAGCTGGTGTTGTTGGTATTGGTGCAGTTGATGGTGTTAATATTTATAACACAGATGGTGGACTCAGTAATAATGTAGATACTGGCTATTCTAATGCTCCTAGTCCTAGTATTGAAGGATACACAGGAAACTAATACTTAACTATTATAAATTTCAAGGAATATATTCGTCCCAGAGTTAAACAACTTTGAGACGAAAGAGTTAAGCCTTTGGTTTTACCAAAAACTTAATAATGATCATAGATATAATAACTTCCAACAAACTTGCAAAAATAACAGCATAATAATCATACTGATTAATACTCTCGTGTTCTTTTGCAATGGTTGCAACGGCAATCATCAGTGTTAAAGGCATAGAAAGTGCAAAAGCAATAAGTAATGCTTGCCTTTTCTCCGTAATAAATGAAAGTGTAAACGCTGCAATAATTCGTATACCAAACATCCCTATTAACAAAAGAGCTGTTGTAATTAAAACATCATTAACAAAGATGTGACGTAAATCAAAAGAAGCCCCTACATAAATAAAAAAGATGGGTACTAAAAAACCAAACCCAAAAGAAGACATCTTTTCTTCCAACTCTTTCTTATGGTGAAAGAAAGTAGCAATAAATACACCAGCAATAAATGCCCCAAAAGCAACTTCCAAATGTAACTTTAACATAATCGAAATCATAATAAAAAAGATACCCATTGCCAGACGTAAATCTTGATATCTTCCATCTATGTTTTTAGAACTTGGCATTAAAATCGTTTTAAACTCTGGATACCACCAAAACAGTGTTCTAAATAGAATATAGAGTAACCAAATAACCCCCAAGAAAATAAATAAAAGTGCTAATTTTGCAAAAAGATCTTTTACCTGATCAACCGTAGAAGAGGCTTCAAAAACAGTTAAAGCAATAATACTCAGTACCTCCCCAAGTGTTCCTACTAAAAATGCAATTTTAATCCAAGGTGCATTTTTTCCATACTCTTTAGAGAGCGTCGCTAGAATACCTATGGAAATAAGAGGTAAAATGATAATAAGTACAGCATCTAAACCTGTCAATATTCCAAATATGACAGCGAGTACCCACATAATAATTAGAAAATACATTGACTGAAAAATATAAGTTTGGGGCATTTTAAAAATACTTTTTAAATTAACTTCTAGTCCAGCTAAAAACATAAGGTATAAGAAGCCAACATGGGCAATTAAAAAGAAATTCTCATTCGCAATATTAACAATACCAAGTAAGGCTAAAAAAGAACCTAAGACAATTTCTATGGGTGCTGTAGGAAGTCGTAAAAGACGAGATAAATGTGGAGAAAGAACAAGAATGACCGAAACGGCTAAAATGACTTCAATATTTTCATCAGCCATGACAAGTTGTTGCTACTCCATATCCTAATCGTTCTAACATCGCTTTATCTTTTTGTGGTGCATCACCTACTGTTGTTAAGTAATTTCCAATTACCATTGAATTTGCACCAGCTTCAAACATAAGTTCTTCACACCCATCAAAAAGAAGTTCTCTTCCTCCTGCTACCATAAGCAACTTATCTTCACCAAAGAGCTTTCTAGCTCTTGTAACAATTTCTAAAGCTTCATCCCTAGAAATATTTCTTGTTTTAATAGGCAATGCTTTGTTTGGATGATAAAAGTTTAGAGGTGTTGATTCTGGTTTTAATGATGCCAGAGAATTGAGTAAGGAGGTTCTATCTTCTGCTGTCTCTCCCATACCAAAAATACCACCTGAACAGAGTTGTAATCCAACAGACTTAGCATTTTGACAAGTCTCATAACGTTCAGACCAATTATGTGTGGTACAAATACTAGGATAATACGCTTCAGAAGTCTCCAAATTATGATTATAACTGTCAATTCCATGTTCTTGTAAATAACGTAACTGTTCTTTAGATGCTGTTCCATTACAAGCAATAAGATTTAAATCATCCACTTCAGCTTTTACAGCATGAGCAGCACGAGCAACAAAATCTACTTTCTTATCATCTAATCCTTTGCCAGCTGTCACTAAACAGTAACCTAAGGCACCATAAGATTTAGCTCTTTTGGCTTCCTCCACTATGGTTTCAATGCTTTTATAACTATAACGTTCTATATCAGCATGGTATCGTACACTTTGGGTACAAAACTTACAATCTTCTAGGCAGGTACCAGACAAAATATTATTGATGGCACATAAAAATATCTCTTTTTTCATATTCGCATTATTCCAAATTTCCAAGAAGAGATTGCTGAAAATACTTTATAAAAAATTATAGTGTATAATCGCAAGAACAAATATAATCTTAACCAAAGGGTACTCTTGACCAAAGTACAAAAAATCATACTTTTTTTTCTTCTACTCCTCGCTATACTTTTCTTTCTTTTCAACGTAAATGGAAAGCAAAAAGTTACTAAAGTTGAGCCCATTAAAATTGAACCTTTAAACATAGAACCAAAAAATGCTCCTCAAGAAGAACCTAAAGTCGTATCTTCAGAACATATTCTAGCTCAACTTAAAAAAGCTGTAAAAACCTCTAAAGAGAACCTCATCCATACAAAAGAAAATGAACATAATAAAATTATTACTAATCTACAACATACCATAAAACAACAAGAGATAAATAAAGGTATTTTAGAGAAAAAAGCTTCTCTTCCTCCAAGGGTCATACCTAAAGAAGTCGTAGCTAAAGAAGTAGTAGCTAAAAACGTAATATCAGAAAAGATAAAACCAAAAAAAACCATAACAGAAAAAGTAGCAGTTAAAAAGGCAGTAACCCCAAAAGTAGTAACTAAAAAAATAATAGTTCAAAAAAAACCTCAAATTAGTAAAAAAGCTCTTCCCTCAACAAATGAAATGAAAAATCTAAAACAAGTAGAGGCAATTAATGAGACAAAAACTAAGAAAGCATTCATACAAGTTGTACAGAGAGAACCATTTCAAACAAAGTCCACAACAGAACTCTCACGAGAAGAAGAAGTCTCCAAGTATAAAAGTCAATATGCTAATAGTTTAGAAGTAGTCAATGTCTCAGAAACATTTGAAATTGAAGAGCCAGAGAGTCATTTATCTGATGCTCACTACTTTGAGCCTATTGAAAGCGTTAATGAATCAGATAATAATGCCCCCTTAAAATTTGTAAAAAAACTGGGGGTAGTTGAGGTTTCAAACCAGTATGAAACCAACTTTAGTATTTCTGAAAAAGTTGAATTGGCAAAAGAGGGTATTGTCAGTATTTCAAGTGCAAGTGTTGAAACAAAAGAACTTAAAAATTTAGACTTTGTTGATACCTTAGAAGTAGTAGAAGTTTCTGAAGATTTTGAAACAACTGAAGCAAAGAGTTATTTAGGAGAATAAGTAGTTAGACCTAAAGCTTTCCAAGAACTTATTCCAGAACGATAATACAATAGTTTATCACTAGGGTATCCTAATTCCAAAAGTTTTTTAACGGTTTTTGAAGCTTCATTACTGCTTGCAGAGCCTCCAAAAATAAGTAACCATTGTGCATTTTGAAAAGTCCATTTAAACTTCGATGTCTTAGCTACCTGCTTTGCCCCTAATAATACTAATACTTCTTTCTGATATACACTATCATCGCCTAACATACTTAAAGGTAAATTAATTGCACCAGGGATTGTTCCCTCTTGATATGCTTTACTCTCTCT
>CACVAR010000305.1:15143-17402 GCA_902727905.1 uncultured Sulfurovum sp.
TCTTGTAAATAGGCATAAAAGTCTGATTGTCCTTCACCCGGAACAATATGATAGTTAATTCCATACTCTTCAATATACTTTAATGACTCCTTGTTTGAGAACTGCTGTGCTTCAACAGCAACAACTTCAAAAGCATCACCTAATTCATCTTTTAACTTAACCAACTCAGGAATCTCTTTTTGACAAAACTTACAGTTCCAGCCAAATACTTTTAGAAAAACTGTTTTATTTTCCATTCCTTTAATCTTAAAATAATTATCTTCTACATCAATATGAATTTTTTCATTATTCACTGTTTCAAATAAAAAATCTGAACTTGATAATATATTAACATCTTTAACAATATCCATTACTTTTGTACCATTTAAAGAAGTATTACCATCTTCTTTTATCAAAAAATATACTCCAGCGAGTAGTACTGCCATAAATAATATTAGTTTTACTGTTTTACCCATTAAGTCTCTCCTTTTTAAAGCTATCAGAATAACCAAATAACTTTTAAACTAACTTGTTTATTAATATTTTTTTTAGATATTAAACTAATTTAAAAATTATATTTTATTAGATTTTATATAAAAAGTACTATTTTCATTTTTGAGACTAAGTATATAACTATAATTAAATGATTAAAAAAGGCAGAAAAAATATGGGTAGAAAAATATGCTAAAAAAAATTCAAATACTTTTAACTGAGGATAAAGAGATTAATCAAGAAATATTTATAGGACTATTAGAGGGAACTGGCATATCTGTTGATATCGCAGTTAATGGTCAAGAAGCTATAGAAAAATCTAGAGAAAAAGAATATTCTCTTATTGTTATGGATATAGAAATGCCCATTATGAATGGTTATGAAGCAACTAAAATCATTCGTACAGAAAATAGTAACATTCCAATTATAGCGTTAACAGCCAATAATAGTACACATGATAGATTAAAAACAAAACAGCTTGGTATGAATGCTCATCTTTCTAAACCAATAGAGCCTAAAATACTCTATCAAACCTTTTCGAAATACATTGCTTAAGAAGGAATACTCTATGGATGACACTATAGAACTACCAAACTCAGAATATATTGATACAAACTTGGGATTAAAATATTTAAATGGAAATAAGGCACTTTATCTAAAAGTGTTAAATAGCTTTTTAACACGTTATCAAAATCTTGACATTACGCTACTCAATGAAAATGAAGTCAAAAGTACAATGCACACCATTAAAGGTCTATCATCAACGTTAGGAATGGAACAACTTAGTACCATAGCTAAAGCATTACATGACACTCAAACAGAAGAACTGACAATTAAATTCTCAGCAACACTCAAATTGATTATGACCGATTTAAATAAATCACAGAAAAAATCCATTCTTATTGTGGATAAAAACTATAATGATATTGATACAATGGTCAGTACTTTAGAAAATCAACATGACTTAATTATTGGAATCACGATAGAGGATGCACAACAAAGTCTATCAGAAGAAAAAATTGATTTGGTACTCTTAAGCACTGAATTAAGTAACCTAGAGATAATAGATACACTAAAACAGAAAGATATTTCTTTTATATCACTTCAGAAACCACTTAATATGCCTATAATTACAGAAAAAATTAAAAATATATAAATAAGGGATATAGACTGTGAAGATTATTGTATTGCTAGTGCTATTAAAAAGCTTAGCATTTTCAGAGATTATTATTATGACTTCAACAAAAAATAAACTCTTAAAGGTCACTAAAAAAGAGTTAACTGATATTTATTTAAAAAAGAAAAGTACGATTCAAGGCATAAGTGTCATACCCATTGATAACCGTAAAAATTATGAAGAGTTCTGTAGAAAAGTGATTAACAAAACACCTAAACAAATGCGTGCATATTGGGCAAGGGAACTTTTTAGAGGAACAAAGAAACCTCCTAAAATACAAAATGATAAGCAAATAAAAAATACTCTTCAAAAAAACAAACAGATTATCTCTTATGCTTCAAGTAAATTAACAGGAAAAATTATTTTACAAATTTCTAAATAACCATTTGTTACTAAACAATATATATTATAGTTTTAGGACTTTATCCTTGAATTTTATTTTAACAAAATGTTATGATGCTATCCACTATAAAGCACCCAAGCTAGCTAAAGAAGGAATCTAAAAATCATGCGTGATATGACAATAATTAATAAGCTGCAAAGTATATTTTTTATGATTTTACTTTTCTTCTTAGCCTATATAATTGTTTCTTACCAATTCACGAACAATG
>CACVAR010000306.1:0-5397 GCA_902727905.1 uncultured Sulfurovum sp.
CCCATTTCTAAACCAACTATAAAAGCATCAAGTCCTAAAATAACCATAATGATACCAACAACAATCTTTGGTAGATGAGGCACAGACTTTTTGATAATGGCATATTGAAAAAAGAAAATAACAATCAAAATGGGAGCGACATCTTTAATAACACCTAAAAGTTCAAAAAATGTATCTTTCCATGAAAAAACTTCTTGTGTAACAACTTCTTTAGTAGCTACTACTGTATCTGTAATGGCTGCAACAGAAGAGGCATCTCCAATAGAGTAAACAATGATTCCATAAACTTGCACAAATATCATTGGTGTTAATGATGCAAAAGCAATAAGCCCAAAACCATCAATGGCTGGATTACGCCCCTTAATACTTGAAGAGAGTCCAATACCAAGTGCTGCTACCAGTGGTACTGTCACGGTTGAAGTCGTCACTCCTCCACTATCATAAGCTAAACCAATAATCTCTTTTGGAGCAAAAAAAGTTACCATAACTACTAGAATATAACCAGCAATGATGTAATATTGAATTGGATGTCCAAGGAGAATACGCAATGTACCTAAAGCAATCGCAAAACCAACAGAAAGTGCCACAGTCATCCTCAACCAAAAGGCATCAACCAATCCATCTGAAATAACAGCAGCTTTTTGGGCAATAGCAATAAGTGCTGGTTCAGCAACGGTAGTAGCAAAACCTATGGTAAATGCAAAAAGTAAGAGCCAAAAAGTTGAGCCTTTTTTAGCAAAATCAACTGCTAAGTTTTCTCCAATAGGGAAAATACCGAGTTCTAAGCCTCGAATGAACAGTGCTAACCCAACTGCAACAATGGTTAAACCTATAATAATTGATGTCAAGTTATCAGGAACAGCCTGAATAATAAAAGTTTGGAAAAATGCTACGACAATAACGATTGGAAGAAGATCTTTAAAAGAATTTTTAAGATCTCCAAGAAATATTTTTATGCTCTCATTCATATCATAATTATACAACTAAACTACTAGATTACTAATAATTCTAAACATTACGGTTACATTAGTAAAAATAATGTAACCTATTTGCTCAATTTATAATTCAATACAAGTTCCAATACCTGAAGAGGTTAAAATTTCAAGTAAAATTGAGTGCTCTACTCGACCATCAATAATATGCGCTTTTTTTACACCCCCACGTAATGCTTCTATACAAGCATCTACTTTGGGTACCATACCACCATTAATTGTTCCATCTCTTTTTAAAGCATTTGTTTTATCTATGTCCATAGTAGATATTAATTCCATATTTTGGTCTAAAACACCAGGAGTATCTGTTAAAAAAACCACTTTTCGAGCTTGTAATGCAATAGCTACTTGACTGGCTGCCAAATCAGCATTGATATTAAATCCAGGATGACCAATATTAGCTGAAGCTGCAATAGGTGCAATGACTGGGACAAAACCATCATCAATAATATTGCAAGCCATCTCAGCATTAACATTTTGAATAATACCTGTATAACCAAAGTTCTCAAAATCTTTTGGAATTGCTTCTAAAAAATTGGCATCTTTACCTGAAATACCAATGGCTTTTCCTCCTTGATTATTTAACAAGGAGACAATCTCTTTGTTAATAGAGCCAGAAAGTACCATTTCAGCTATTTTCATGACTTCTTTTGTGGTTACACGTTGTCCATCAACAAACTTTGTATCAACGCCTAAGTTATTTAACATATCAGTAATACTTTTACCTCCACCATGAACAACAATGGGCTTCATCCCTACAGTATGTAGTAACACAATATCTTGCGCAAATTTTTGTTTTAAATCTTCAGAGGTTTGTGCTGAACCACCATACTTAATAACTATCTTTTCATCTCTAAATTTTTTAATATAAGGTAAAGCTTCTAAAAGCGTTTTTACTACTTCAATTTTATCTTTCACTACTATATCCCTCTACGTAATTATGAATATTTTCTAAGGCTTCATTTTTAATTTGTAATTTTAACTTCATGACTGACAAAGGAAACTTAAAGCCTTCCATTTTTACTTCATCTTTCTCTGTAACTAAGAGAGATGTAGCATCTAACTTTATGAATTTTTCTTGCAATTTTAATACATCAAAATAAGCATGATCTTCTAAATAAACTTCTCCAACTATATTTTTAGGTAAAAATGGATTCAATCTTTCTGGATTTGATATTGCTGTTACTAACAACATTTTTTCTGTTTTATTCTCTATGTCAACAACTCTTTTAAAATCCTTATCTTCATATAATGAAACATCTGAAAAATACTTCATAAAGAAAAACTCTCGAAAAGGACCAGCAGGAAAAGTAAAATAGTTTGCAATCTTTTTTGGGAAAAGTAAAATTTCATATTTTTTGATATTTACCCTATTAAACCCATCATCTAAAAAAATTACTTTTGCCCCATTCTCAACAGCTTTTTCTATGGCAAGCTCACGCTTTTCACTCACTATTACTGAAACCGTAGTAAGTGATTTAGCCATAAGCATTGCCTCATCACCTGAACTAAATACATCAGTAAGTATCTTCCCTTTTCTACTGACTTCAACTAGCCCCTTACTTTCTCTTCCATATCCTCTTGATATAATCCAAGCGTTATCATATTTTTGAGCCAAAGCAATGACAAAAGGAGTTTTACCCGAGCCACCAACAGTTAAATTTCCAATGCTAACAATAGGTACAGGATAAGATTTTTTAAAAGTGAATAGTCTTCTAAACAACATAAAAAAAGCATAAATAAGAGAAAGGGGGGAAAGAAGTAAGATTAAAACCCAATCAAAAAGATTAGGTTTAAAAAAAAGTCGTTCGAAAAAAGATGTTAACTTAGATGTGTGCATTCGCAACTTTTTTTATGGCTTCACAAACACGCTTCACTTCATCATTGCTCAATGAAGGGTACATCGGTAAAGACATTACACGCTGGAAACAACCAAGTGCTACAGAGTAGTCAAAAACTTTCATTGCATATTTTTGTTTATAGTACTCAGTCAAGTGGAGAGGCATATAATGTACTGAAATGTTAACCCCTTCTTTTTTTAGTTGACCCACAAAATGATCACGATTTTTATCAATCTCAACAATATATTGAGAAATAACAGCACCTTTTTCAATTGTTGGTAACGTAACATGGTTAACATCACTAAGTTCTTGACTATAAATATTTGCTATTTCTTTGCGTCTTTTTAAAGTAGAATCCAAAGCTTCAAATTCAGCCAAACAATAAGCTGCCTCTAATTGACTTAGGTCATATTTCCAACCTATGTCTACAACATCATAAATATAGTTAACTGAACCAAACTCATCACAATGACGATTCTGCATACCATGGAAGCCAAGAAGTTGTGCTCTTTTATGTACAGATTCTTCTTTAGATACGAGTAAGCCACCATTGACTGTCGAATTACACAAGTGTGGAGCAAAAGAAAAAACAGTAATATCAGCACCAGTATTTCCAATATAATTACCATTATATTTTGCACCTAAAGCATTAGAAGCATCTTCAATAACTTTTACATTGTATTCACTTGCCATGGCATATACTGCTTCTAAATCAACAATATTCCCAGCCATATGGTTTAGCACAATCGCCTTCAGTTTCTTACTTTTATTTTTTTTCAATGCTGCTTCTAAATTAAGCAAATCAATATTGTACTTATCACCTTCAATATCAATAAATATAGGCTCAGCATCAAAATGTCTTACAGCTTGAGGCACTGATGGAAAGACATTAATACTACATATTACTTTGTCTCCTCTTTTAAAATCTAACGCACACATTGCTAAATGTAGTGCAGCTGTTCCAGAGGTTGTTGCTAATACATTTTCACAACCAATAAATTTTTTAACAGCATTTTCTAGTTTTTCCACTTTTCCATTATCTGAAAAGTTTAAAACATCATCTATATATTTTTTTGTATTTTCTTGAACAGATGGTTTAAAAAATTCTATTGTATTTTGCATTATCTTCACTTTTTTTGATTTATACCAATGATTATACTCTATTTATATTAAATCTAGTGTTAAACACATTTTATTTTTAAATGTTTTTTTTAGTTTAAATTAAAATTATGTTATTTTTTTATATCTATATAAAAAATCACTCATGGCATTCAGAGTTCCCTAATAGTCTAATCTCAGGACAAGAGAAGCCTGCCTCTTTTCTTGCATTAGCATTTATATGTGGTCTATGTTTGTCCATAAGCTTGTATTTTTCTAAAATTTTAAAATAAATATCAATATTTTTGTTTTCTAGCTTACATAAAACTTTAAACCAATAGTCACCTTTATACACATGTTCTATCTCTTCTTTATAAATGATATTTAAAATATTGATAAATTTTTTAACAAATGGCAACTTTTTCTTATTATCCAGTTTTTTTAATATTTGAGGAGTCACATCTAGCCCACTTGCTTCATAATAACGTGGAATAATCGCCATTCTATCTAAATGATTTTCTGCTGTTTGAATAGCAGCATCAAAAAGTCCTGAATGTACAGAAAAGTCTCCATAAACAAATCCCAATTCAAGTAAAAGCTCTTCTAACATTAGATAATGTCTTATCTCATCTTTAGCTACTTCCAACCAATCTATTTTATAAGCCTGAGGCATATCTCGATAACGATATACAGCATCAAGTGCTAAATCGATAGCAGAATACTCAATATGCGCAATCGCATGCACCAAACTTGCTAAACCTTCTTTTGTATCAAAGTCTTTTCGAGTTTTTAGGGCTCTGGGTTCAACTATTTTACATTTATTTATATATGATGGAACAGTAAAAGTTTTAGCTTGAACATCTGGCTCAGCTATAAATTCATTTTGGCTACAATACTCAAGACATTGCTGTGTTAACTTTTCTTTAGTTGCTATGGAATCACTTTCTATAGCTTCTTCTAAGTTTTGATAAAAATTCATAGCAGTATTATAACTTAAAGGCGTCACAATGGAAATTAAATTTAAACCTATGGGAGCTACCCAAACAAACTGTTACATTGTAACTATAGATAAAAAAGACTTAATTATTGATCCAGGTATGGGTGCAACTCAATGGGTAAAGGACAACATAACAAATCCTGTAGCTATCTTAAATACACATGGACACTTCGACCATGTATGGTCTAATGACATCTTACAAGATGAATTCCAAATCCCACTGTATATTCAAAAAGATGATGCTTTTATGTTAGAAGAGTGTCCTTTAGGACAAAATGTTCCTGAATCGAGAGCTGATTATTTAGTAGATGGCGATGAAAAAATAAATATTCAAGGTATAGATATTCAGTACAGAAAATTTGCTGGGCATACGCCAGGAAACTCTATTATAGAAATTAAAGATGTATGGTTTTCAGGTGATTTTCTTTTTCAACAATCCATAGGACGTTGGGACTTTCCCTTCTCATCA
>CACVAR010000306.1:5497-17347 GCA_902727905.1 uncultured Sulfurovum sp.
AGTGAAACAATTTTATCATCATACTCAATTTTTTTATTAGCAATATCAATTACCAGTTTTCCAACATCAATTTGTGTTCCAAAAAGTTTTCTCATATTTGAAAGAACACGTACAGCAATTACTTCTGGAGAATCAATAAAGTTCACAAGAACATCATCCACACCCAAACCAAAAAGTGAAATTTGATTTTTTTCATTGGCTGTTAGGACAATAATCTTTGTTTCTCTTTTTTTCTTTTTTACTTCATTGCTATACTTTTCTAAAGTATATTTTTCACCTTCATCAACAACTATAATTAGTTCATAATGACGAAAGTCTGTAAAGTTAGTTGCGTCATATAAGTCCTTAGCAACATCAACAATACAGATAAAATATTTTTCAAGTTCAATTTCTAACTCTTTAGTGAATTCGTCATCAAACCCAATTGTTAATATTCTCATCTTTGTCCTATATATTTTATTAAAATATGTAATGTACACATTAATAAAAAAGTAATATTATTTTATAAGTTTAGTAATTTTTAAGAAACTACTTATATATCTTTAATTATACCTTATTTTTGAGACTTTTGAGATTTTTTTTCATTTTCGGCTATTTTTTCAATCTTTTAGCCTTAATATAAACCCTTTTAGGAGCAGGGTACCCTTCTACTGTTTTATTCTGATTCTCTTTGTCTAAAAAATCATCTAACGACTGGGTATTAATCCATTCCGTTTTTCTCTGTTCTTCATGCTCAGTTTTAACAATTGCTAAAACTTCTAATGCTTCAAAGCCTGCTCTATAACACCAATTTTTTAAGGCATTTACTGTTGGAATAAAATAAATATTACCCATTTTAGAATATCTATCTCTAGGTGTTAAACAAATGTCATCTTCACCATCTATCATAAAGGTATCTAAGATAAGCTCTCCACCTTGATTAAGACCTTTAAATAGGGATTTTAACATGCCTATAGGGTCTGCCCTATGGTAAAGCACCCCTAAGCAAAAAAGAACGTCAAATTTGTGTTCATAGTGTTCCACATGCTCTATACCTAAAAGTTCATACTTAATTCCACTTTGCATAAAATGTTCTAAAAATTGAAACTGGCAATAGGTTACGGCAGAAGGATCAAAACCAATAAGCCTTTTGGGAGCATCTTCCATCATTCGGAATAGATAATAACCATTATTGCAACCTATATCTCCAACAATTTTATCTTTTAAATCAAAATGAGGACGTAATAAGTTGTACTTTAAATTACTTTTCCATTCTGCATCAATAAATGTCTTAGAGACTTGAAAAGGACCTTTACGCCATGGATGCATGAGTTTTGCAGTATTATAAATAAGCTGTTCCTCTTCATCTGAGAAATCACTACAAACTACCTCAACAGTATCTAACAGTTTAACTTCAGTAGTTTTGGGAGCTGGGAGGGCTTGTATCGCCTCCCAATAAGGTTTTATATTTTTCCAGTCAAGGCATTTTAAACGCTCTTGACGTAAGTTATTAAGATCAATTTCTTGCATTATTACTTAACAATAGCCTTCTTAATTGTCTGCTTATCAACTGGTCTGTCAGCCCCACCTGTTTTTGTATTTTCAATTTTTTCAACAGCTTCTTTTCCTGAAATAACTTCACCAAAAATAGTATAACCACCATTAAGGAAAGGTGTTGGCTCTGTAGTAATAAAGAATTGACTACCATTTGTATTGGGGCCATGGTTCGCCATTGCTAATAAGAATGGTCTATCAAATACTATATTTGGCTTGTGTTCATTCACAAATTCTTTTTTCCAAATAGATTCACCACCTCTACCTGTTCCTGTAGGGTCACCACCTTGGATCATAAAACCTTTGATAACACGATGAAAAATCAATCCATCATAATAACCATCTTTTGCATGTGTAACAAAGTTCTCAACTGCCAAAGGAGCAACTTCAGGGAACATTTTCAATTCAATACTACCTTGATTTGTTTCTAAAACAACAATAATATCATTTGATTTTTTTACTTTATTATTCACAGCTGAGGTTTCATTACTACTCTTTGTATTGTTTGTATCTTTCGCATTACAACCTGTTAGTAATAACATTGCCAAGACCAACACACTTAATATTCTTTTTTTCATCTATCTCTCCCATTTTTATTTTAACTATCTAGCATACTGTATTTCACGTTTTTCGCGAATAACATTTACTTTAATTTCACCAGGGTATTGTACCTTATTTTCTATCTCTTTTGCAATTTCTTTAGACAACAAATAAACAGAAGCATCATCAATTTTTCCAGCATCCACAAAAACTCTTATTTCCCTACCAGCATTAATCGCATAAGCATCAACTACACCCTGTTTAGACAGGGCAATACCTTCAACATCTTTAACACGCTTTACAAAACTTTCAAGGACTTCCCGTCTAGCGCCTGGTCTACTAGCTGAGAGTACATCAGCTGCACAAACAGCTGCTGACTCTATACCATCTGGCTCTTCATGACCATGATGTGCATAGATTGCATTAATCACTGTTGGATGTTCATTATGTCGTCTACACACCTCAACACCCAAGTCAACATGATTTCCACCTTGATCTTGCGTTAGTGCCTTACCAATATCATGAAGTAATCCAGCTCTCAATGCTAACTTCTCGTCACCACCCATTTCTGCTGCCATAATAGCTGCCAATTTGGCAACTTCTAAAGTATGTGCTAAGGCATTTTGACCATAACTTGCACGATATCTCATTCGACCAAGCAGACGCATTAACTCTTCGTTCATTGGGTACAAACCTAACTCAACAACAATATTTTCACCTTCTTCAAGAATCTTTTGTTCAAATTCTGACTCTACTTTTGCATGAACCTCTTCAATTCTTCCAGGATGAATTCTTCCATCTTCTACTAAAAGCTCAATCGTTTTAGTTGCTATAGCACGTCTATAGAGGTTAAAGTTAGATACAAGAATAACACCTGGTGTTTCATCAATAATAATATCAACGCCAAGTAGTTGTTCTAAACTTTTAATATTTCTACCCTCTTTACCAATGATACGACCTTTATGCTCATCACTGGGTAAATTAACAATATTCATAAGACGTTCACCAGCAAATTCACCGGCATAACGTGTTACTGCTTGAGAAAGAATATAGTTGGCTTTCTTTTTAGCCTCAACATGTGCTTCTTTTTCATACTTTTTAACGATGAGTGCAAATTCAAGTTTTGACTCATTTTTAAGTTCTTCTAAAAGATGTTTTTTTGCTTCATCTCTGGTCATAGATGCTGACTTTTCAAGTAAAGCGATACTTTTGGATATCTCTTCTTTTTTCTGGCTTTCTAAAGCATTTAGAGCTTGTTCTTTTTTATCAAGATTATCTCTAATCTTAAAAATATCATTCTCTTGTTTTTTTAATGACTTAAGTTCTAAATCTAGTTCAGTTTTTTGTTTAACAATTGTTAACTCTTTATCCTGAAACTTTTTTTCTAGTAAAATTTCATCTTGCTGATTTTTAACCTTAGCTTCATGTAGTAAATGCTCAGCCTCATACTCAATAGCTGTGGCTTTTGCTTTCGCTTCATTTTCTAAATGTTTGAACTGTTTTTTATTTGCACTACGCATCAATACATAAGTAAATGCTGCTCCCAACATCATTAATAATAATGCTATTAATATATTCTCTATCATTTATTCCTCCATTAAGGAGCCTAAATCCTTGATTTTCTTTTCAAATAACTTTTGTAATGACAATTTTTAGCTGTCAAATAAAAGTCCCCCTTAACATCATAATCATCAGAAATAATTTCAGATGAAACACAATATGTTCTTCCTACAAATAAAATTTTATTAATTCTTTTATGATTTTTTTCAAAAAACCTGTCGTAGAATCCTTTACCAAATCCCACTCTTCTTAATGTACTGTCCGTCCCTATTATTGGAACTATCGCTAAATCTATTCTATGTTTATATTTATTTGTATTCTTAGGTTCTTTTACACCAAATTGTTTTTTACTTAAAGGCAGTCTATATTCTACCAAGCTAAAGCTTTCACCCTCCATAAACGGTACTAAAAGGGTTCTCTTCTCTCTTCTTAACTTTATAATTAAATTTGATATATTAACTTCATTTTTTAATGGTACATACAGCATAACTGTTTTAGATTTTTCTTTTTTAATGTACTTGTAAAGTTCTATATTAAGTAACTTATCCACCTTGTAGGTGTTTACATTTTTATTTTTTTTTGCTTTATCTATACAGATTTTTCTAAAAGTTTTTTTATCCATTATGGCACGCTTTATAGTTTTTTGATATAATCACTAAAATTTACTTATAAAAGACCCTATTACAGTGATGAAAAATAAATTTTACTTAATATTAGTTACACTCATATTTACATTATCTGGGTGCGAAGAAAAAAGCAATTCTACTGAAACTGCAATCAAAAATGATACATCCTTAGAAAGTAAACAAGAAAAAAATACCATAATTAAAACTTCAGAAACACGAAAAACTCCTATTATTGAATATAATTATGAATTTAAAAATCTAAAAAACCAAGTCAGTACCTTAAATATAAAAAATGATATTTATGACTTTAAAAATATTAAACAACCCATTGTAATCATAACCGTTATGTCTACTTGGTGTCCTCCCTGTAGAGGACAAATACCCCATCTTTCAAAACTTCAACAAAAATTTAAAGATAATCTTTTTGTAATGGCTACTTTAGTTCATGATGATATAGAAGAAGAACAACTCAATAAATTCATTATTGCCCAAAAAATGCTTTTTTATGTTTCAGTAACACGAGACGAAAATCTCAAATTTATTAACATGTTAACCCCTAAACTCTCCCTCTCTAAAGATTTCCCAATGCCTCTGACTATAGTTTTTGTTAAAGGAACATACTTTACACACTACGAGGGTATGATACCTGAAGAGATGATAGAGAGTGATATTAAACAGCTCCTACAAAAAATAAATAACTAAGGTGAAAATTGTTCAACGTATTTAAAAAAGTATTTAAAAAAACTAATGATGCTATCAATGAGGTTGTACCTCAAAAGAAAAAAAAAGTTACCAAAGATGAATTTGAAGAGATATTATTAGAAGCTGATGTCAACTATGAATTAGTAGAAAAATTTTTAGAAGAACTTCCAGAAAAATTTGAAAGAATTCATGCTTTTAACACCCTTATCTCTGTCTTCCAATATGATGTAGATTTAAAAGAAGATATTACAGAAAAACCTTTTGTTGAAATGATTATTGGGGTCAATGGTGCTGGTAAAACAACAACCATTGCTAAACTTGCAAACTATCATAAAAATAATGGTGAATCAGTTGTATTAGGTGCTGCTGACACTTTTAGAGCTGCTGCTATTGAACAGCTTACCCGTTGGGCAAAAAAATTAGAAGTTCCTATTGTCTCTACACAGCAAGGTCATGACCCTTCAGCTGTTGTTTTTGATGCTATCTCTTCTGCGAAAGCTAAAAATGCTGACCGAGTACTCTTAGACACAGCTGGTAGACTACATACCCAAACCAATTTAGGTGAAGAGCTTAAAAAAATGGTACGTATAGCAGACAAGGCAATGCCAAATGCTCCTCATAGAAAAATGCTCGTTTTAGATGGTACCCAAGGTTCATCAAGTATTAACCAAGCAAAAGTCTTTAACGAGCTTATAGGAATAGATGGTATAATCATTACAAAACTAGACGGTACAGCCAAAGGTGGTTCAGTCCTTTCAATCGCTTATGAATTAAAAATGCCTATTTATTTCATAGGAACAGGTGAACAAGCAGATGACCTTATTCACTTTAGAGCGAATGCTTATGTCAATACCATCTTAGATTCGATTTTTATTTAACCTAAAAGAATCCAGTTCAGATAAAAAAGGAGTAAAAGTGTTTAGATTGTTTACTCCTCTTCTTATCTTAATACTTGTCTCTATTTCACTTCTTATTCTCGAAGAACGAAAAACTTTTGATGTTAGAACACTTGCTCAAATAGACCCAATACCTCATACAGAAAAACTTATAAACGAAAAAAAGTATGTAGAGGCAGAGGATTACCTCACTTTTTTTATAGACTACGATTATGTTAAAGAAAATCCAAAATCTTTAGAATTATTAAACAAAATTCAAGTAAAACGGAATTCACTCTCATATAAAAGAGAAAAGCTTCTTGAAGGAATACTTGAAGGAAAAAGTGATGAAGATATCGGTAAAGCCTCTGCTATTGCCTCAGACTTTTTAGTAGTAGGTGATTTACGCGACTTAATAATACAAGGTATGCATTACAAAAATGATGAAGAAGTAGATACTTTCATTCTTTCACTCTCTTCACTTGGTCTTTTAGCCACTGCAACGACTATCTATTCACTGGGTGCAACTGCACCCATAAGAGGTACTGTATCAATTTTAAAATACGGAAAACGTGCCAATAAAATTCCTTTATGGTTGGAAACTACGCTTATAAAACAAGTTAAATATGCAAAAGAGAGTAAATCTCTTAAAGAGATACAAAAAACATTAAAACCAGTACAAAACCTTTTCGATACAGTAGAACCTAGCCAAGCACTACACCTCTTAAGTAAAAGTCGAAATGTCAAAGACTTAAAATCTTTTAACAAGCTTGCCACACGTTTTGGTAATAAAAGTCAAGTATTACTTAAAAATACTAACGGTACAGCCATCAAAAATATGCAAAAAATGCCAAATGTCTCAAAAAAAGATTTTCTTTATGCCTCAACTTATGGAGAACAAGGCTTAAAAGGTCTGCATAAGTTAGGAGCTAACAAGTTTATGAAAAGAGTTGGATTTACTTCAAATTTGGCAAAAACTACCTATAAAGGAAATCTAAACTCTCTTTTCAATGCTCTTCTTAAAAATATCCCTACTAGTCTACTTTATGCCATTAGTTTTTTGGGACTTTTTTATTTTATATCAAAGTTTTTTACTTTCACTAAGAAACTACTCTAACCCTAAGGAATATCCATGTTAAAAAGTTTTTGGTTTTGGTTACTTGTACTCTTTATAGCCATACAAGTATTCTCACTAAATGTCCCTGCTACTGAACCCATAAAAGAAAATGAAAAACTCCAAGCACCCAAAGAAGTACTAAGCATTCTACAACGTTCATGTTTTGACTGTCACTCTTCAGAAGTACAAGCACCTTGGTACTACGAAGTCGCACCTATGTCATGGTACACCCAACATAATGTTAGAAAAGCACGTAAAATTATGAACTTTTCAAAATGGAATAGTTACCCAAAAGAGAAACGAATAAAATTTTTAGAAAAACTACCAAAAGCAATTGTTATACGAATGCCTTTAAAAGCATACTTATATTTACATGAAGAAGTTACATTGAAAGAAGAAGAAAAAAAGTTATTGAAATCTTGGTCAAAAGACCTAAAAGACAAGAGTTAACTCTTGTCTCTAGTGTTATTTACTACCACATTTACCAGAAGTACCACATTTTTTAGCATCTTTAGCGTCTCCACACTTCTTCGCATCTTTTGCATCTCCACATTTTTTAGCAGAAGCTCCACATTTTGATGAACCACATTTTTCTGCTCCAGCTGTATGACCTGTACAACCTGTTGTTAACGTCATCATTCCTAAAACTAATACTGTACTTAAAAGTAAATTTTTCATTTTATATCCTTTTTATTTAATTAATCTAAAGTTGGTCAATATTTGACACCTCTAACGATTTATGAAGACTGTTCTTTTTAAATCTTCACTATTGTAGTATATGAATATAAACTATTGATAAACAAATCATAAACATTACATATAATTAATGATTATGGATTTAAATCTAAAAAATAGAATAAAAGCTAAAATTGCCTACTTTTTAACCAATTTTAGCTTGTTTTCAAGAGTTCATACCGATAAAATGAATCCATTTTCTAAATTAAAAGGAGAAAATTATGTTAGACAATCCGTCATATATTATTGACACATTCTTTGCCATCTTTGCGATGGTTCTTATTATATTAATGGTGCCCGGTTTTGCTATGCTTGAAGCAGGACTGGTACGTACCAAAAATGTAACTGCCGTACTTACTATGAATGTAATGATCTACGCTGTAGCCTCTATGAGCTTCATGCTTATTGGTTATGAATATGCATTCGGTTCATGGGATCACCAAGAGGGTATTTCAAAATATGCTTTCTTTCTTTTCCAAATGGCATTTGTAGGTAAAGTTATCAACATCATGTCTGGTGGTGTATCTGAGCGTTCACGTATTATTCCATTAGCAATCTTTACCATCGCCGTTGGTGCATTTATTTATCCTACTATAGTAAACATTACTTGGGGAGCAAACTTCTTAGCTGGAACAGCATTTGACATCTCTGCAATGTCAGATTTAGCTGGTTCTACTGTTATTCACTCAACAGGTGGTTGGGCTTTATTAGCTGCTATTATTATAATGGGTGCGAGAAAAGGAAAATATGCTAAAAATGGTGCCATTAAAGTTATTCCTGCATCAAACATTCCATTAGTAACACTGGGTGCATTTTTACTATGGATTGGTTGGTTTGGATTTAATGGTGGTTCTGTAGGTGCTATCTCATCAAAAGAAAATGCTGATGCCGTTGCTTTAACCATAATGAATACAAATACAGGTGGTATGACTGGTGCAATCGTTGCATGGGCATTAACTTACTTCCGTTACAAAAAATTTGATATTACCATGATATTAAATGGTGCTTTAGGAGGTCTTGTTGCTGTAACTGCTGGACCAGACCAGTTCTCTATGTATGTACCTATTTTAGTTGGTGGTATTGGTGGGGCACTGGTTGTTCTTTTTGTTCCATTATTTGACAAACTTAAATTGGATGACCCAGTAGGTGCATTATCAGTTCACTTAGTAAATGGTATTTGGGGAACACTTGCAGTAGCTATTTTTGTAGACTCAGTTTCTTATGTAGACCAAATCAAAGGTATTGCAGTTGTAGCAGCTATTGTATTCCCTCTATCATTTGTGGTAATATACATTATCAATAAAATTTTCCAGTTAACAGCTGATGATGAAGAACAGTTGGTTGGAATTGATGAAGCAGAATGTGGTATGGAAGCCTACCCAGAATTTAAGCGAAGTATATAAAGGATTATATAAATGAAAAAAATAGAAGCTATTATTAAACCATTTAAACTTGAAGATGTAAAAGATGCTCTAGTTGAAGCAGGAATCGAAGGTATGACCATTTCAGAAGTAAAAGGATATGGTCGTCAACAAGGTCATACAGAACTCTATAGAGGTGCTGAATATGTTGTTGAATTTATTCCTAAAGTAAAAATTGAAATTTATGTAAGTTCTGATGAGTATGCAGAAAAAGCGATCAATGCCATTAAAGAAAATGCATTAACCGGTAAGATTGGAGATGGAAAAATCTTTGTATCTGACATTTCAAATGTTATTAGAATTAGAACAGGTGAAGAGGATGAAGAAGCATTATAATGCTTCTTTAACAAGTAACATCTACTCTACTGTAAGGAAATTCATATTTCCTTCAGAAGTATAAACAGGGGCAGGCTCTTCAAGCACAATAATATCTTGAGGATATACATAACCGTCACTATGTATACTAGATATCTCACCTATTTTCAACTCATCCATATAAAAAGAAATTGGGAATGAATTACATTCAAACTTACCACTATCACTCATTGCATGACGTTCATTAGCACAAGCATAATCTATACTATCATTAAAACTACTAATAAAGTATCCAGATTTTTTCTCAACATTTACCACAGTACTAGAACTTTCACACCCAGATAAAATATATGCAAGACCAAGAGTATAAGTAAAAAACTTGATATTCTTCATTTCTATTCCTTCTCTTAACTTTATATAATAGTTATACATTAAATAAACTTAATTTATATTTAATATAATTATTTAAAAATTAAAATAAGAATTAACATTTATTCATGTATTGCTTTTAACTCTTCTACTAAATACTTACCGGTATATGATCCTGTCTCTTCATGTGTTTCAGCTATCTCTTCTGGTGTACCAGTTGCAACAATAAGTCCTCCTTTGTTACCACCTTCAGGACCCATATCTATAATATAATCTGCATTTTTAATCATATCCAAGTTATGTTCTATAACCACTACTGAATTTCCTAAATCTACTAAGTGATGTAATACCCCTGTCAATCTATCCACATCAGCAAAGTGCAACCCAGTTGTTGGCTCATCCAAAATATACAGTGTTTTACCTGTGTCTTTTCTACTCAACTCTTTAGAGAGTTTAATACGCTGTGCTTCACCACCTGAAAGTGTTGTTGCATTTTGTCCAAGGGTAATGTAGTCTAAGCCAACATCCATCAAAGTTTTAAGTTTAATGGCAATCGAAGGCACAGCCTTAAAGAACTCCATGGCTTCAGAAATAGACATGGCTAAAACATCGGCTATTGATTTTCCTTTGTACATGACTTCTAAAGTTTGTGCATTGTAACGTGTACCATGACAAGTATCACACTCTACTAGAACATCTGGTAAAAAGTGCATCTCAATTTTTATCTGACCATCCCCTGTACAATTTTCACAACGTCCACCTTTAACATTAAAGGAGAAACGTCCTATCTTATAACCACGAAGTTCAGCTTCTTTGGTTTGTGAAAAGAGTTTACGAATCTCATCCATAATTCCTGTATAGGTAGCAGGATTAGACCGTGGTGTACGCCCAATAGGGCTTTGATCTAAGGAGATAACCTTATCTACTTTATCCAATCCATTGATCTCAACACCTTCTACTTTATTTACTTTTTTAGCACGGTTTAAAAGTTCTCTTGCCACAGGTAAAAGCGTTTGTAAGATTAAAGAACTTTTTCCTGATCCACTTACTCCTGTAATACAACAAAAATTTTTCAATGGAATTTTGGCTGAGATATTCGAAATATTATTTAAGGTCACATTGTTAATCTCAATCCATTCTTCTTGAGTTCTGTCATGAGGATAATAAATCTTCTTAGCCCCAAAAAGATACTGTGCTGTTAAGGTCTTCGCCTTCATCATCTTTTTACCCGTTCCAGCAAACACAACATCTCCACCAAATTTACCAGCACCTGGACCAATATCTATCACATAATCAGCTGACATAATGGTCTCTTTATCATGTTCCACCACAATCACCGAATTGCCTTTTTCTTGCAGTGAGCGCAATGTTCTAATAAGCTTCATCGTATCACGCTCATGTAAACCAATACTTGGCTCATCAAGAACATACATCACACCAGTCAATCCAGAACCAATTTGAGAAGCAATACGAATACGTTGTGCTTCTCCACCAGAAATCGTACGAGCATCTCTTGAAAGGGTTAAGTAGGTTAATCCAACATCATATAAAAAGAACAAACGTTCCTTCACTTCTTTTAAAACAGATTCAGCAATTTGTACTTGTTGTTCTGTTAAATGCGAAAAGTTCTCTTGCTTACTAAAATACTCATACGATTTTTCAATGGGCATGTCAATAATATCTGCAATATTTTTACCCTCTATCTTAACAGCCAAAGAACGAGGTCGCAACCTATGACCATCACACTTATCACACTCTTTTTCGGTCATGTATTCTGACATATCTTTTTCATCTGAAAACATCTCATGCGCAAACTTGACCACACCTGGCCATTCACGATTTAACTTATGGCGTTTCCATGTAAAATCAACATTAGAACCACCACCATACAAGATAGCACTTTTTTGATAACTCTCTAACGATTCATAAGGTACATCCGTAGGAATATCATTTTGTTCACAATACGCTGTTAAAAACTTAGTATAGTAACTCTTATTGAACCCATACATAATCTTTACAGCACCTTTATCAATGGAGAGTGCTGTGTCAATTACTTT
>CACVAR010000307.1 GCA_902727905.1 uncultured Sulfurovum sp.
TGGCTGACATACTTTACTACTATAACCTACTCTCATACATAGCTTTTTTAGTTGAGCCATTTACTTCTCTACTTGGCTTACCTCCAGAAGCCTCTTTAGCAATTATAAGTGGTATGTTTTTAAATCTTTATGCAGCTGTAGCTTTTGCAGCTCCACTTGACATGGATGCTCAACAATGGACTATCTTAGCCATCTTTTTAGGTGTTTGTCACTCACTAGTAGTTGAAGGGGTTATTATGAAAAAGATAGGTATATCCAATCGATACTCTTACACCTTGAGAATTCTTGGTGGCTTATTCATAGCTTATACGGCTACTTTTATACCAACTAGTCTCTATACTTCAAGCATTAGTACATCAGAATTCTCACAAGAAACTTATACTTCAATTTATGATTTATTAGCAAGTTCACTTTATAATGCTTCCCTTTTAACCCTTAAAATCATTCTCCTCATTACCCTACTTATTTTTATGATGGACTACATAAAACAGAGTAAATACGTTCAAAACTCTGCTAAAAATGTCTCTAAAGGTTTTTCTCTTTTTGCAGGTTTAATTTTAGGTATAACTTATGGAGCAGGTATTCTTATCAAAGAGACCAACAGTTTAAAAAAGAGAGATCTCTTCTTTATTACTACCTTTTTAATGATATGCCACGCCATCATTGAAGACACGCTACTCTTTGTCATATTTGGGGCTGATCTTACAATCATAATTATGGTTCGTCTTATTTGGGGAATTACTTTGGCTTATTTATTAACTGAAATTTATACACGAAGAAGTGGATTCAACTAGCAGTTTTCTCTTCGACTTCTCTTTTTTCGTCCTGTAAATATCGTTCCTTTACTCCGACGAGAAATTAGATCTCTATGAACCCACTCAAATTTAATCTCTTCTATTTGCTCTAAAGAGAGTTGAGGTCTATCATATCGACTTGCTCCATCCAACTGTCGTTCTGCTTCATAAAGTATGAGTGCTGTTGCAACAGAGACATTTAAACTTTGAGCCATCCCTTGCATGGGAATGATAACTACCTCATCAGCGAGTTCTAAAACCTCATCTGAAATACCATCTTTCTCATTTCCCATCACAATGACTGTTTTTTCAGTATAGTCTACTTTTCTATAGCTAACAGATTTCTCACTCAAATGCGTTACCACAACTTGAAAACCCTCTTTTTGTTTCTCTTTTAAAAAATCCACTTTATTGGCTAAATCAACACGCTCCCTATACAACCAATGGTGAGAACCTTGTGTAATGGTTTTATGAATTTTCACATCTTTATCTACTTCATTGCTATAATAGAAATTTAAAACCCCTACCGAATCACAAGAACGAATAATGGCTGAAAGGTTTTGAGAGGAATCTACATTGTCCAAAAAAACTTGTAGTGTGGATTGCTTTTTATTAAGTACTGCTTCTATACGCTCTATTCTTTTGTCGTTTAACATTAGACCTCTATCTCTGCATTAGGAAACTTCTCTTTTAGAAACTCTTCCCAACCCTTTGGAACTTTATAATTGGCAAAACCTTTAAAAGACAAGTGCTTTAAATTAGGCAAACTACTTTTTTCAAAAAAACTTTTCAGCCCTTGCATATTAAAAGAACAACCCTCAAAAGATAGTTTCTCTAAAGATTCCACAGAAAAGTTCTCTGCAATTTCTAGTGTTTTACACTTTTTAATATGTAATATTTTAATAGCTAACTCACCTGCTAACTTAAGTTCCTTTGACTCTAAAACTAAAGTATCTAAAAGATATAACATGTTCTCTTTTGGTAAGACTATAACTTCTTTCTTCTCTATAACCTCTAAACATTTTAACCAATCCATATTCCATACTACAGGAGAAGCAGCATGTACTGTAAAGTTCTCTATGTTTTTAGCAAAAACAAAACGTTCTCCTGCTTTCCCAAAGAGTTCTACTTGTTCTTGGTTCAGTAAAGTACTCTCTTCTAAAAACCTTTCTGTCCAATGACTATCTAACCGTGCCAAATACTCTTTCCCTAGATGATTCTTTTGTACTTTCACCAAGTAGTATAAAAAGAGATCAATGTTAAAACCTTTTATCTTCTCCATCTCTTCCATACCAACAGTGTACTTGGCATTAAGGAAGTTTCGTGCTTCACAAAAGTTTAACAGCTCTTTAATACAATTAGAACTCTCTTTTTCTAGTAAATTTTTAGCTGCTACTCGGATGGTTTTTTCAGGATGTACTTTATACATTCCAAGAATAAGTGCCAGCACATCTTCCACTAGGTCTTCTTTATTTATACTCTCAAATAGTGCTAAAAGTTCATCATTATTTGTTTCAAGCAGTTTCTCAACTAATAAAGACTCTTCTGTCTCATCAATACTCTCCTCTTCAATTGTTTCTACTTCAACAGGTGCATCTAACAAAGTAATAAATGAAAGCGTGGAAGCAACTTTTACATTAGTAGGAAGAGCATGAAGTTTAGACTTTTCACCAACTACCAAATAGTCTACATTTTTAGAAAGTCGGGTAACAGCTTTACTCTCTTTTTCTTTCAAAACTTTTCGTATCTCTGCTAACTTATAATTTTCCACCGAACCCGAAATCCAAAAGTTGTGATTTGACAAAGAATCAATTTCATGTGCATAGTAGCTATCAAAACAATAAAGTGCATTCTGCCGAATTAAAGCAACCGAAGAACGTAGAAGTGCTAAAAGTGTTGTTTCATTCGGTTTAAAGGGAACGGTTTGACTAGTTAAAAAAAGACGTACCATGACGGATGCCTGAAGGTCATCTATGACTTCAAGTTCAGCCTTTAACTTTGGATACTTTTTATCATACTCTTCAAGTAGAGGAAAAGACGCTTTATAATCAACAAAGATAAACTTTTTAGTAAAATCCATAGTAGCACTCATATCTTTTCCTATCAATTTTTTAAGTTCAAGAGTATAGCCTAAAATTGTTTTTAACTGTTATTTATCTTTCAAATTGTCATAAAATTTGACTAGATAATAGTTTCAATCTTTTCTGATATAATCGCGACTTTTACATAGGGAGACAAAAGCACCATGATAAACATTAAAAAACTATTTCATCTCAATCGTAGCTCAGCCATACTTTCTTTGGTCGCCATTCTCTTACCTATCTTGGGAAGTCTACTCAGTTTATATCTTATAATTAATTATCCTGAACTTACAGATTGGATTAAAGAACACCCTCTACTCTTTTTTGTAGGAACAGCATTTACCATGGCTATTTTATTAATCCCAACAACTTTTATTGCCTCACTGAGTGGCTTTTTGTTTGGTTTATCATCGGTATTTTACGTTGTGCCTGCTTACATTATGGCTTCTCTCTTTGGCTATCTTGTTGGTCGATATTTAGATGGAGGAAGACTGTTAGCCTCCCTAGTAGAAGTAGATGACAAACAAGTATTAAAGAACACCGTAGACTCCAACCCATTTTGGTTTGTAATTCTTTGTCGCCTTTCCCCCATCTTACCTTTTGGTC
>CACVAR010000308.1 GCA_902727905.1 uncultured Sulfurovum sp.
TTTTTAGCTAAAATATACTCTTAAAAATAATTTTAAAAGAAGATCAATATGATTCCATATGCCTACCAACAACCTCTAATTTTGCTCACATTGTTTATATTTTTAGTGCTTGTCTACTTTGTCAATAAATATAAAAAATCAATGGATAAAAAAGAGCTAATTATTAACGAGCAAAAAGAAAAAATAAAATGGCTACGTCAAGTCTTTGCAGAAAATGAGCATAAGTTCACACAAACAGAACATGACTTAGAAAAAAAAGTATTGCTTTTAAACTCTACAATTCAAAGCCTAGAAGAACAAGCAAAAAATGGTACAAAGAACCAAGTTGTTGCTAAACTTGAAGCACTACAAAGTAAAAGAGAAAAACTACTTCAACGTGCAAATATTAATTTAGACTAAGGTTCTGTTATGAGTAACTTAACCCAAACCAATCACACAGAAGACAAGCTAACGCTTCTAGCCCAAAAAATTGACAATACCTATAGAGAAGGTCTCTCTATCTATACAGATACTATTGCTAACTATACATTAGAAATAGAAGAGATAAAAAGTCAAATTAACATAGAAAAAGAACTAAAAGAACCAACTGAAACAAAACTCAGAGCCATACAAAAAGAGAAAGACCATGAAGAGCGATTTCTACAAAAGTTAAATGAAGTTTTTACTCAAAAAGTACACTCCATAGATGAACTAAAAACACAATATGTTGACCTTATGGATGACAGTTCTTACAGTAAAATACTAAAACAAAAAGAGAATGAACTAAAACTGGCATTAGATGAACTAGAAGAAGTTGAACTTACTTTACTGCAACAAGAGTTAGAGTGCATTAACCTACAAACAGCTCTTGCACCTAAACAACAAAGCATCATTCAACTTGAAGAAAAACTAAAAAAGATAGAACTAAAAAAAGAATACTATGCTTTAAAAAATCTACAGCAACTACCACAGTTAGCACTTGAAACAAATGATGAGATTACAACAGAAGTTATAGAGAAAGAGGAAGTAGAGACCAATAAGTCATGACCCTTTTTATAGATGGTGATGCTTTTCCTAATCTTTTAAAACCTATTGTTATTAAAGCCATAGAACGACTAAAGTTACAGACCTATGTCATCGCCAACAAAAAAATAAACGTGGGTAAGTCTAAATATCTTGACTACTTAATAGTAGAGCAAGGAGCTGATGAAGCTGACAATAAAATAGTTGAAATGGTAGTAGAAAATGATTTAGTCATAACAGCTGACATACCTTTAGCTGACAGAATTATTTCTAAAAATGCACATGCCATTGACCATAGAGGTGAACTTTACTCTGTTGAAAATATTAAACAATACCTAACCATGAGAAACTTTATGCAAGAGATGCGAGATGCTGGAGAAGTGACAGGTGGACCAAAAGCCTTTGGGCAAAAAGATGCCCAAAACTTCGCTAATCAATTAAACGCTTTTTTCCAAAAGACATTAAAGTAGTCTTATGCTTTTTTTAACTCTAAAATCATTTTAAGCATTTCGTCTTTTAACATAAGCTTCTCTTTTTTCATTTTCTCAATTTCAATATCACTCATACCTACTCTACCGTGTTCAGCATCTTTAACATCATGATCAAGTTTATTGTGTTTTTCAAATATGTTTGAGAAGTGTGCGTTACTTTGTTTTAATTCTGAAATTTCATTTCTGTACTCTGCTAACATTTAAATCCTTTAAGTTGTTATGCCCTAATTATAAAACAATCAAAAAGATTTTTTCTTGACCTAGATTAAGTATTTAGAACTCTATAAAGCTTTTTGCTATAATTCTGCTATTAAAAGCTCCAAAGGTATTTATTATGATAAAAAAAATTGAACTAGAAAACTTTATGCAACTAAAAAATCAGAAACTTGAATTTTCTAACATCAACATATTAGCAGGGGTTAATGATTCAGGGAAGACCTCTCTTCTAAAACTAATTTATGCCTCAATTAAGGCTCGAGAAGAAGATAAAAACAAATCATCTATTGATAAATTTGACGAACACTTCTCTCTAAAATTAAGAAATGTTTTTGACATTGAAAAAATAGGAAGTTTAGTGACAAAAAAAGAAGGAATATTAAAAGTTAAACTTCTTTTTCAAGATAATTCTGGTCACTCATTTTCTTTTTCTTCAAAAGCTGAAAAAAAATTCCAAGACTCCTTTAATTCTGATAATCATGATTTCAACATACAAACTACTTTTTTACCTCCTAAAGAAGTTTTAACCATACAAAAGATTATTAGAACAATGGTTGAAAAATATGACTTAAAAGGATATGATGATACTTACTATGATTTAGTAAAATCTTTAGATGTACCTATTTCAAGAGGAGCTTTATCTAGGGGCTTTAAAGAAGCCGATAAAGAACTTGAAAACTCACTAGACGGAAGAATAATTCAAAAAGATGGAGTTTTTTCTTTTCAAAAAGGTAAACAAACTTTTTCAATCTCTTTAACAGCTGAAGGTGTAAAAAAAATAGGTATTATTAATCAATTACTGAAAAATAAAACCATTAATGAAAATACTATACTTATTATTGATGAACCTGAAGTTGCACTTCATCCTAGTATTATTGAGAAAGTAGCTAAAATTCTTTTTGATTTATCACAGGTTGGTGTTCAAGTCTTTATTGCAACACATAGCTATTTTATTTTGAAATCATTTCAACTTCTAGCATATGAACATGATAAGGACATACTATTTTTTAATTTAGATAAAACAAATGAAGAAGTCATTATAGATAAATCAAATTTAAAAGAGGGAATGCCTAAAAATGAAATTGTTGATAGTTCTATTGAACTATTTGATAGAGAAAATGCTATTAAAATTAAAAAACTAGGTATATAAATGCCTAAGATTATAGAAAATGAAATCGAATTTAATTTTATCGAAGAAACAGTTTTAAAATATGATGATAGTTCTGTACATAAACAATGCAAAAGTTATAATAAAAAAGGGGTTGACTTTTTATATAAATTTAATTCAAACCTCTTTCTTATAGAGGTAAAAGATTATGATACAGACTTATCAAGTAAAAATTCTAAAGAGAAAGAAAAAGTTCTAAAAGATAGAGATAAGTCTTTAGAAATAAATAAACAAAATTCTTTTGATATGCTTAGCTTCAATATAGAACAAAAATTTAATGATACACTTTTAAATTTATTTTCTTCTACTCTTATAAATAAAATTGATTTAAAACCTTTTTTAGTAAAAACTAAAACAATTACATTAATATTAATTATTGATTTACCTTATGCTTTAGAAGCTGAAGCAAAAAATATTGAAAGAAAATTCAATGAAAAATTAGAAAAAATTAAATGCTTGTTTAATCTTAATTTTTTACTGCTTAACTCAAACAGTGAACTAAAAAGTTTTCAAATGAAAAGAGTTTCTCCTACAAAAAAAGAAAATATAAAACCAAATATTAATACCCTATACATCTATGACAGCGT
>CACVAR010000309.1 GCA_902727905.1 uncultured Sulfurovum sp.
ACGAAACTTTCTCAAAAAGAACTTTTAAGTTATAGACGGAAAGTGCAGATTGTATTTCAAGACCCTTATTCAGCACTTAATCCACGTATGACTGTTGGTGAGATTATTCGTGAGGGGATGGTGAGTTTAAACATTGGTCTGCAAGATAAATCAGTACAAGATATGGTCATAAAAGATTTGCTTGTTAAAGTTGGGTTGGAGTTTGAACATTTTTACCGTTACCCTCATGAGTTTTCAGGAGGACAACGTCAACGGATTGGAATTGCGCGTGCGTTGGCTGTTGAACCTGAATTGATTATTTGTGATGAGCCAACTTCTGCATTGGATGTCTCGGTACGTTCTCAGGTTTTGGAACTTTTGAAGAGTTTACAGAAAGAGAAGGGCTTGTCTTACCTTTTTATTACCCATGATTTGTCGATTATACGAACCATTGCTGATGAAGTTGCTGTCATGAAAGATGGAAAAATAGTTGAGCAAGGCTTGGTTGAAGAGGTAATGGAAAATGCTAAAGATGAATATACGAAAAAACTTTTAGCTTCTGCTCCACAATTAATAACAAATTAGTGTTATTATTAGCGAGATTTCCTAATTAAAAAAGTAGTTTTCTTCTTTTTATATTAAATATATCTTAAATTTATATATTAATCATAAGTGAAGTAAAACTACTTTATTATTTGTTATAGAATAAATATAAAAGAAGAAAGAGAGCTAATATGATTTTTAAAAAACTTGTTTTGTTTTTGATGTTTTTAGTTTTAACTGGTTGTGGCGAAGTAACTACAGGTGGTGGAACCCAAACTGAAACAGTAACTGTAACATTGTCTGGAACGGTGACTTATGACTCTATACCATATAAAAGTACCACTTCTGCTGGACTTGATTATAATAATATTGTCAAAAGAAACGTACGTGGAGCAAAAGTAACGGTTGAAAATAGTAGTGGAACAACATTGGGAACAACGACTACTGATGAAAATGGTTTTTATTCTTTAAGTGTTACAGGGACAAGTGTACGTGTCCGTGTTTTCGCTCAAATGTATAAGGCTGCCAGTTCAAATCAGTCAAGTTGGGACTTTCAAGTGAAAGATAATACGAATTCTGCTAAACCTATTTATGTTATAAATGGAACCTATGCCAACCTTGGGGAAAACAGCAGTCAAACACGTAATTTACATGCTTCGTCAGGCTGGGGAGGAAGTTCTTATACCTCTACAAGAGCTGCTGCACCATTTTCAATTCTTGATGTGGTATATCAATCTGTGCAAAAAGTCTTAACAGCAGATGAAAACATTGTTTTTCCAGCTTTAGATATTTTTTGGTCAACAGAGAATCGAGAAGCAACAATTAGTACTTCTCATTATAGTAGTTCAGAGGTTGCTTTATATATTTTAGGAAAGGAAAATGCTGATACAGATGAGTATGATAGTGCTGTATTAGCCCATGAGTGGGGACACTATTATGAAGACAAGTTTTCTCGTTCTGATAGTATAGGAGGAAGTCATAGTCATGGAGATATGTTAGACATAAGGGTTGCATTTGGAGAAGGGTTTGCAACAGCTTGGGGAGGATTGATTACTGGTACTCAGTATTACCAAGATTCAGGAGGTGATGGACAGCAAAAGACACTTGTCTCTGTGGATTTAGATGATGGGGGTTCAACGCAAAATGAAGGTTGGTTTTCAGAAGCTTCTATTTATCATATGATTTATGATATTTATGATACTAATGATGATACTGGAGATACACTTTCTTTACCTTTTGCATCATTACATAACTTATTGATTGATGCACAAAAGAATACAGCAGCCTTTACGAGTATCTTTAGTTATATTACTGCACTAAAAGCTCAAAACCCTACTAAACTTACAGAAATAGATGCGATTACAAATAATGAAGGAATTGCTCCAATTAGTGATATTTATGGAGCAAATAGAACAAATAGAGCAGTAAATGCAAATCCTCTTTATACGGATGTATCAGTTGGTGCTTCAGCCACACTATTTCCCAACTATTCAGTAGCATCTCAACGCAATAAGTATGTATTAGGAGAGTATAATTTTGTAAAATTTACGGTACCTACAGAAAGAAGTTATACGGTTACTGTCAATGGTACTGTTGGAACAAATTTAAGTTTCTTAGTCTTTAAAGAGGGAAGTAAGAGTATCAGCTTGGCTAGTAGTAGTGGAAATTCTATTTCAGATTCAGGAACTTTAAGTGTTGGTGACTATAGAATGTATATTAGTGATTCAAATCGTTTAAATGCTAGTACATTAACAGTAACATTAAATTAAATATTAAGGAAAAATAAAAATGAAACTATTAAAAATGCTAGTAATAGCAACACTATTAACACAAGTAGGTGCTATGGCAATGACAGCAAAAATAAAAGATGATAATAAAAAAATTTATGAAGTACTCAAGGGAGATACTAGGAGCAGTTATATGAAACCAGGATTAGCAGTTGACTTAATTTATAGTTCGGAACATGTTGAAGTAGGAGAATTTTCTGATATTAATATAAGCATCATCACAGATCTTAATGAGGGTATATTAAAGGTAAATTTAAAGTCCCTTGAAGATGAGTTAATACATATAGAAGAAAAGAATTTAGAGTTTAAACTCTCAAAGAGTGAAAATATTTTTCCTATTAATTTACAGGTCTCCTCTGAAGAGGAGGGGGAACATTATTTGACAGTTTTTATTTCGCTAGAGGGTCATGGGGGTCGTGTTTTTGACATTCCTGTTAAAATAGGGACTATAAGTGAAAAGATAAGTACGAAGCCTGTTGAAATAACAGATGAAGGGGTTGCTGTTAGCTCTTCTCCTGCTGAAGAAGAAATTAAATAGTTTTTAGACTGTTACCTTTCTATACAAAATAAAAATATTATAATATTTACTTATTCTTTATTTTAGAAACTAACCTTTAGTGTATATCCCTCTAAACCCCTTTATATATGGGGTTTTACAATATCCTTTAACATTATATATTTTATTTTATATTCTTAAGTCATAAGAAATAATAATAACTAACTTTGAAACAAATTGGAATATAAACTACATTATTAGTTTTAATCCATAATCAACTCATTTCTATTAAGATGTTTCTATCAAGGAAGTTTACATAGGAGTAGGATGATGAAAGATTTAGATGCAGCTACAAGTTTTCAAGCATTATCAATGGGAGAAACGGGAACAATGGTTTATATTGCTCAAAAGATTTTAAATACCATAGGGTATGAGTTAAAAGAAGATGGAATATTTTCTATGAAAATGCAAAAAGCTGTTAAGCAGTTTCAAGCTTCCAGAAAGACACTCGTAGTTGATGGTATTGTAGGTTATTTAACCATGAAAGAGATGGATGAGGTGAGCAGTAGTATTTCAGTAAAAAACTAAGGTTTTTATTTTTTATTTTGTTCTTTTCTATTATTATGCTATTATTATTAACAATAATGGGAAAAGGTTGAATAGATGAGCAAGTTAGTAAAGCCTATAGAGTATGCCTCGTCACAAGGGATATCACGTCAAGCTGTTTATGCAAAGATTAAAAAGGGAACTTTGGATTCTAAAACAGTTGATGGAAAGATGTATATTGTGGTGGATGAGGTTGAAGGAAAAGAAGAAATAAGTAAGCCTAAAAAAGAAGAGCCTTCAGCACACCTTATAGATGTTAAAGAGTTATTAACTTCTAAAGACCAAACTATTTCTGTTTTAAAAGAGAGTATATCAGACTTAAAACATACAAATACAGAAATAAATACAACGCTTAGAGGGGAAATAGAGCTTTTAAAACAAGTATTTACTGAGATGCGTAACTTGTATGTTAAGCAAGTTGACTATATGGTAATAGATAAACAAAAAGAGGTTGAAACACAACCTGCCCCACTTGAAGCTATTTCATTAGAGGCGACAAAAGAAGAAGATGATTGTTGGATTACACTTGATGAATTTTTTGAGCGATGTAAAATAACTAAAGAGAAGCGTAAAATAAAAGTGGTTAAACGACTTAGAAAAGCATTTATGAAAGATGATGAACGTATTAAGATGGAGGATGATACTATTTATTTAAGCTGTTATCATTTTTATGAAGATATTTTAAATAAAAAGTCTTAAAAAACAGTAGGCAAGAGATGAGATTAATAGCACGGTTTGCCCAAGAAAAAGATGACTTTTTTGAGATTATTACCGTTTATGATAAACGTGTTATCAAAGAGCGTCTCAATAAAAAAACACCTGCTTTAATCTCTATAGCAAAAGATTATCCTGCTGCTGTTTGGTTTGAACGCAAAATTTCTGATGATTTTGGTATTTCCATTCTTTATAGTAATGATGAACGTCCTTTTGTCAAACATGAGCATTTCCCTCTAGGTATTTATCCGATGAGAAAAGGTTTTACGCAATCTACCATTAGACATGAGGGTGAAGAAGCGATTGATATAAAGATGAACCAAGGGGTAGTTATAGGTCCTACACACCCTTACCATTTAGAATCCGTACAGTTACAATTTTTTGATAGGAAACAAACAGTTTTACATTTTGAAATGATGCCTTTTTATAAGTACAGAGGTATAGAAAAAATGCTTGAAGGTCTAAAAGTGAGTGAGGGAAGAGAAGTTGTTGAGCGTATTTCAGCTTCTAGTTCTGTTGCTTATCAAATGGCATTTTTAGATATTGAATTACAAGCCTCCAAGAAAACTTTACCTGACATGATTAAAAAGAGACATAGCTTTTTACTAGAACTGGAAAGGGTTATTAATCATTTAACTGATTTATCCTTATTGTGTCAATTGGTTGAATTTTCTGATGGAGCTGAATTTTTTATTAAGTTTGTTGAAGAGGGGCGAAAAACCATGAAGGAATTAACGGGACACCGTTTTGGTTTTTCTTCCGTAAGGGTAGACTCTGATTTTCAAAATATGGATGAAGCTTATAATTTTGTATTTCTTTTGGAAAAAGAGTTATTGGTTTTTAGAAAGTGGATTGAGACAAGAGATAAAATCTTAGAACAGACATTACTTTTAGGTCAAATTCCCAAACAAAAAGTTTTGGATTATGGACTGGTTGGAATAATGGCACGTTGTTCAGGAGTAAGGTTAGATAGACGAGAGGAAGAACCTTTTTTTGAAAAGCATGATTATTACATGAATGTTGAAGATGCTGGAGATACGTTTTCACGCTTTAATATTCGCATTTCAGAAATATTTACTTCCCTACGGATAATGAGGACTTTATCAAAAAACGATGTATTACCATTTTTTCTTGGAACAGTAAATGATGGAGAATATTATTCTTATGTAGAAAGTTCACTAGGGGAATTAATGATGTATATAGCTGTTAAAGAAGGTGTGATAGAGCGTTTTTATGTACGTGACCCAAGCTTTTTAAATGCGCAAGCATTGCCTTTTTGCGTGAAAAACTCTGACGTATCGAATATTGGACTTATAATAAAGAGTCTTCCTTTGAATATTTCAGCAATAGATTTATAAGGTTTTTGATGTTTAGTTTTTTTAAAGATGAATTTCCACTTGCAAAGTCAAATGATAAACTTTCTATTTCCAGTGATGCTGTTCATATTAGAGCATTGATTAAAGATTTAATAGATGAAAAGTTTTCTGCACCTTTAAAGGTTTATATACTTGATTCAGGCTCTTGTAATGGTTGTGAACTCGAATTACAAGTACTTTTTTCACCTATTTATGATTTACCTACTTTTGGGGTAGAGGTAAGTTATGAAAGTGAAGAAGCTGATGTCTTATTAGTTACAGGGCTAATAACTGAAAATATGTATGGCGAGTTACAATCTGTCTATAAAAAACTTAAAGAGCCAAAACGAATAATTCTGATTGGTGACTGTCCTATATCTGCTGCCCCTTTTAAAAATACCTTTGCATTAAAAGATGATATGGAAAACTTTTTTTCTACAGCTTTTAAGATTCCAGCTTGTCCTCCTGAACCGTTAGTATTATTAGAAGGTTTACATGAGTTCTTAAAAAGAGTTTAGGTTTTTAGGAATAATCGCAATTTTAATCATACTTTTAATAAATACTTAATATAATTATTAAATTTAATATTTAAGATTGGTTTAATAAAATGAAAAATAAAATTATAATATCACTACTCTTTGTCTTCTCAACACTCAACGCAAATAACTTTCAAGGTCCAACTCATTCTGCTTATTATGGTAATACTTATACGCAGCATAATCTTGCAAGGCAATACCAACAGCAATTAGGTACAAAAGAAAATTCTCATAAAGCATTTAAGTGGTATCACAAGTCAGCAGTTAAGGGTCATACTTCTTCTCAGTATCAATTAGCTTTAATGTTTCACTATGGTTCAGGAGTAAGAAAGAACAAAGAACTTGCTAAGCTTTGGTTTACAAGAGCCTCTAAAAAAGGTCATGCTCAAGCACAATCAATTCTTTCTCGTTTCTATTCAGTTCAAAGACCACAATATAAGAATGCTTACAGAGCAAAATACAGTATGATTTATTATAGATAATGAGAAATAACAAGTGTGATACTTATTAGCACATGCCAGTAAAATTATTCAATTCTTATCTTAAAATCATCTCTTTATGGGTAAATTTGTTATACTGAATATATGAAGCAATATAAAATCAAAAACATCGCTGGACACCTTGCGACAATTTTTCTTGCTAACCCTTTAACTCCCATACTTGCTTTCGCCATTATTTTACTTGGTTACATCTCTTTGGAGATGATGCCAAGAGAAGAAGATCCTCAGATACAGGTTAGTGGTGGGTCAGTAATGGTTGCAATCCCAGGTGCAACACCCAAAGAGATTGAGAATGTCATCATCAAACCTTTGGAGCGACGTATTCGCGAGATTAAAGGTGTTGAACATATTTATGGAACTGCTCTTAATAATGCTGGTATGTTAAATGTTCAGTATTATATTGGTCAAAATAGAGAATCTTCGAACCTTAAGCTTTATGACAAAGTAATGCAGCATTTAGATCAGCTTCCTAAAGGGACACTACCTCCGTTAGTTAAACCTTTTGATATTGATATCGACATTCCTATTTTAACCGTCGCTTTTTATAAAAATTCTGATAAAAAACTTGACAACATAAAACTTTATAAAACCATTCGTGAAATTCAACAAGATATTAATGCCTTAGATAATGTCTCTAAGACAACTTTAAAAGGGGCAAAAAAGCCACAATTTAATGTTTTTATTGATTTACAAAAGCTTTCAGCTTACCATATTTCTTTAGGTGAAGTCGCCAAAGCCATTCGTTCCATTTCAAGTAATGCCCCAGAGATAGACACCACATCATCTACAGGAAAGTTAACGGTGTTTGGCATTAAGAATGCTGTTGAAGACATTGGTGATTTAAAAAATCTTATTGTTGCACAATATATGGGTGCGCCAATTTATCTTAAAAGTATTGCTAAGATTGAATATAGTTATGATGTTCAGAGCTTTCAGTCGGTACTCTTAACCTATCAAAACCAAGCAAATAAAGATAATAAAGAAAATAACAAGTTAGAATTTATAGAGGCTGGAGACCAAATTACTCTAACTGTTTCAAAACTCAAAGGAACCAATGCTGTAGAGATTGCCCAAGAGGCTATATTGGAATTGGCTAAGCATAATGCTGTATTTCAAGAACAGGGTGTTGGTTATATTATTACTCGAAATTATGGTGACCGAGCGAATGAAGCTGTTAATGAATTGGTACATCATTTGGTTATTACTATTTTTATTATTGCAGGGATTTTGATTCCTTTTTTAGGTTGGCGTGAATCGTTAGTTGTCACCATTGCTGTTCCCATGATTTTAGCCTTAACACTTTTTATTGCTTATATGACCGATCAAACCATTAATCGTATTACACTTTTTGCTTTTCTTCTCTCTTTAGGACTTATTGTGGATGATGCAATTATTGTTATTGAAAATATTCACCGTAGAATGCATTTACCTGAATCTAAAGGACTCTCTTTCTCTGAGGTTATTGTACAAGCTACAGATGAGATTGGACCTTCGACTAATATTGCGACCATTGCCATTATGTTGACGATGATTCCTATGGCATTTGTTGGAGGGATGATGGGACAGTTTATGACACCCATACCGTTAAATGTTCCCGTAGCTTTAGCTGTGTCCCTGTTTGTTGCTTATGTATTTGCTCCTTATTTAGCAAAAAAGCTCATTAAGTTCAATCATCACGCAGATGCACAAGCGCCTATAAAAAAAGTATCACGAAAAAAAGCATCATCAAAAAAAAGAGTAAGACAAAATAAAGAGGGAAAATCTTAAATGGAAAATTTTGTTTACAACATAGTTTCTAAACGCAGATATAAATGGTTGGTGACGATTATTGTGCTTTTATCTATGGTTGGTGCTGTGATGATGCTTCCTAGTAAATTGGTTTTAGCAAAGATGCTTCCTGGAAAATCAGCCAATACTTTTACCATTTATATAGATACAGCAACAAATGCTTCTATAGAGGAGACTCAAAGAGTAACGACTTGTATTCAACGCTATATGATAAAGGAAAAAGAAGTTCTAAATATGGGAATTAATTTAGGGCAAGGCGCACCTCTTGATTATGCTGGTTTGGTAAAAGGTTCTGCATTTAAAAACATGAAAAATCAAGCAGAGATAGTTATTAACTTAACCGACAAGCATGAGCGTGCTGAACCTTCCTATATGATGGTTCACCGTATACGTCCAGAAATTCAAGCTGAGTGTGGGGGTATTGTTCCCCATACCTCGATTCGTTTTATAGAAATGCCATCTGGACCCCCAACCTTAGCAACCATAGTTGTTGAACTCTTTGGAAAAGATGACAAACTTCTTCGAGACACCATTGTACGTGTGGCTGACATCTTAAAAGAGACAGAAGGTTTGGTTGATGTGGATATTGTGCAAGATGATATCTATACCAAATATAATCTTGTCCCCAATAAAGAGAAAATCATTCGAGCTGGTTTGAGTGTTGACCAGGTCAATCAGATTACTTATCTTGCTTTTAAGGGTACAGCTGTTGCTGTAAAAAACACGAGAGACCAACAAGATCAGATACCTATTTTCTTACGTTTAAGTGATGAAACACGTACTTTAAAATCTGACTCTATCAATGCTTTACAGAATAAACTTTCATCGCTTAGACTCATTAATCGTAAAGGTAAGATGATACCTCTTTCAGAAGTAGTGAGTGTTGAAAGCATACGATCAAGCCCAAGTATTTTTAGAAAAAACTTGAAGAACTATGTTGGTATAACAGCTGAGTGTGATATGGTAAGCCAAGTTTACCCTTTACTTGATGCACGTGAGACAATGATAGAAAAATTATCAGATGAATTTAATGTGACAAAAGTAGCTGGTATTAACACTTATATGTTTGATTTAAATTTAGTAGACAAAGAGAGTGGTGCTAAAATGCTTTTAAGATGGGATGGTGAAATGAAAGTCTCTTTGGATACTTTTAGGGATTTAGGTGGAGCATTTATTGCAGCATTAATTTTAATGTTTTTATTGATAGTGGTTTACTATAAGTCTTTTGCCTTAAGTGGTATCGTTCTTATTGGTTCTTTTCTTTCTATTATTGGGGTTATTGTTGGTCATTGGATTACCGACAAGATACAGTTGGCTTTTTCAGATATAAATTTCTTTTTAACAGCGACATCACTTATAGGATTTATTTCACTAATGGGGATTTCAGCAAGAAGCTCACTGTTACTTATTGATTTTACAAAGTCCCTGATAGAAGAGGGTATGGAGAAAAAACGAGCCATTGCTGTTGCGACTGCTACACGAGCAAAACCTATTATGTTAACGGCTATTGCTATTATTTTAGGTTCTTTACTTTTAGCAACGGATCCTATTTTTGGTGGTTTAGGTGTTGCGCTTATTTTTGGTTCTATGGCTGCTACCTTAGTCTCACTCTTTTTTATACCTATACTTATGGATAACGCTAGGGCTATGATGCCTAATGACTATGAACATCCTGAAGAAGAGAGTAGTTCTTATCTAATAAAAGCCAAAGAGCAAGTCAGCGCTCAGTGGTGTGTTTTAGTGGATAATGTGAAAGATTATTTTAGAAGACATGAAGATACAGGAGAGAAAAAATAATATCTCCTTAGAGATATTATTTTGTTAATTTTTTACTCTTTATAAGGTACAGAAATTTTTACATACATTCCTGGAAAAATAGTTTTATCTTTTTTATCAAAAGCTATACGAATGGTAAAAGTGTGGGTCATAGGATTTGCTGAAGGTACTATGGACTTAACCATGGCAGTTGTTCTAAACTTCATGGAAGGTATGTCTATTTTAACAACTTGTCCTTTTTGTACTTTTAGTAGGTCAGTTTCAGCTACTTGTGCTTCTACTTCCAAATGCTCTAGATCCACCAGTACCATGGCTAACATCCCTGGAACAATTAAGTCTCCAACACGAATTTGCTTTTGTACAATAATACCTGAGTTAGGTGCTTTAACTTCTAAATAGTCCATAATGGTTGCCATTTGTTTTGCTTTTTCCATGCTATTTTTAACCATGACACGCGCAGCTGCTAAACCAGCTTGGATATTTTGGGCCATGGATTCTAGCTCTTTCCAGTCAGTTCCCCCTTTAAGACCTCTTCTTCTTAAACTTTTTTGTTCTTTACGAATGGAGTCAAGTCTGCTTCGGTAGAGTTCAACCATTAGTTCAGCTTGCTCTAGTGCTATATCAGCTTGACTTTGCATGATGTCAAATTCTGCTGATTCCATTGTAAAGAGAACATCTTCACGTTGAACTTTATCACCAATATTAAAATGAATATCTTTAACATAACCCATGTATCTAGCACCAATCATTTTTTGATTGTCAGAAACAACAGTACCCGTTACTAGCAGGTTCGCAGGAAAAAGGGAGTGCATAGAAATAGTAAGTAAAAGAATGATACGTTTCAATAGAAATCCTTTGTGATTTAGATAATCAATTACTCTTCAAGTATAACCTAACTCTATTTATAAACCAATAGTGTGTTAACTTTTACTTCTTTGAAGTTAAAATAAAGTAACACAAAGAGTTTTTTAGTTAGAATTCGCGCAATTATAGACTCTTGTTAATAAAGAGCTAACACCAAAGGACATAAACATGGCACATCATCAGTCAACAATTAAGCGTATTAGACAAACTGCAAAGAGAACAGAGAGAAATAGATACTACAGAACAAGATTTAAAAATATTGTTAAATCAGTAACAGCAGCTACAGAAGCAGGTGATAAAGCTGCTGCTCAAGAAGCATTTAAAGTAGCAAATAAACAAATTCATAAAATGGTAAGTAAAGGTTTTATTAAAAAATCAACAGCTGCTAGAAAAGTAAGTAGACTTAACCTTATGGTTAACAAAATCGCTGCCTAATTACTGTTTAGTGTAGCCCCTCTTCTTTTGGTACTCTTTTGAGTACCACCCAATATTATAAAATCCACCATTAGGTTCTCCTATGTTTAAAGAAAAACTTCAACCTTTTATTGACCGTTATGATGAAATTAACACTTTGTTAAGTTCTCCAGATATTGCTTCTGACATTAAAAAAATGACAGATTTAGGGAGAGAACAGTCCAAACTTTCTAAATTAGTTGAAAAAGCCAATGAGTATATTGAAACGGCTGATGCCATTGAAGAGAATAAAGAGCTTTTAGGTGATGCTGAGTTGGGTGATTTAGCCAAAGAAGAACTAAGTGAGCTTGAACCACGTCTGCCAGAACTTGAAGATGAGATTAAAGTTTTAATGATTCCGACAGATCCTAATGATGATAAAAACATTATTTTAGAATTAAGAGCAGGGGCTGGTGGTGATGAGGCAGCCTTGTTTGTTGCTGATGTATTTAAAATGTATTTACGTCATGCAGAACTTGTGGGTTGGAAAGTAGAAATTATTTCATCTTCTGATGGAACAGCAGGTGGATACAAAGAGATGATTGCTCAAATTAATGGTGAAGGTGTTTATTCTCAACTTAAATTTGAAGCTGGTATTCACCGTGTACAGCGTGTACCAGACACAGAGACACAAGGTCGTGTACATACTTCTGCTATTACGGTAGCTGTTATTCCAGAAGTAGATGATGTTGAAGTTGAGTTAAAAGCCAATGACATTAAAATGGATGTTTATCGTTCAAGTGGTTGTGGTGGTCAGTCGGTTAACACGACTGACTCTGCTGTACGTTTAACACACGTTCCTACAGGAATTGTAGCAGCGATTCAAGATGAAAAATCACAACATAAAAACCGTGATAAAGCAATGAAAGTTCTTAAAGCCAGAGTTTATGAACATGAGTTACAAAAACAGTTGGATGAGACTTCAAGTCAAAGAAAATTACAGGTTGGAACAGGTTCACGTTCAGAAAAAATTAGAACTTATAACTATCCACAGAACCGTTTAACTGATCATAGAATTGATTTAACACTTTACTCACTTGACAGAATTATGAATGATGGTAATTTAAAGTTAGTATTAGACCCACTTAATACACATGCGCAAACAGAAGCAATTCAGGAAGCTGGTCTTTAATTTTCAGAATTATTGGTAAGCTTTTTTAATATTTCTATATATTCTATCTGGTACTGAAGCTATTTGCATAAACTCATGAAAACTTAACATGGGTAGGGAGAGTGCTAAATAGTATTTTGGATTCATTATACTTACTTCCTGACCATTAATCATTGATTCATACGGTAGAAGTTGTACATTTTTTTCTTGATTGATTATCTTTAAAAATTTATTTGTTTTTACTTTCAGTTTGTGACCAACTAAAATATTTCCATTAGGTAAAGTTAGGGTATAAGCTAGATATTCATTCGCTTTAGAATCCGTAAGCCTCTTTATAATGTCAGAGCCTTTTTTAATACTGAGCGTGTCTTCTCTTTTTGGTAAGCCGTACATAAAACTATATTCTGATAAAGTTTCAAAGTTTGCTTTTTGATCACTATCGTTTAACTTTCCTAGTACATTTTCTAAAGCATTCACAGTACTTTTAAATTGCCCATAGGTGTAATCTTTACCAAGGTATGCTGCTGCTAGATAAGATGGATTTTGTACCCGTATCTCTTTTGAATTAACATTTATTTGTAGTGTAGCCATATAAGAATTTGTATTTTGTAACTCTTTATTTGTAATGGTAATGACATTATATTTTTCTAGAATATTTGTTATTGCAAGTATTGTAAAGCCATTGCTTTTTAATTTAGAGGTTACTAGGTTTAAGTTTTGACTCGGTGCAATATAATAAGCCGATATTTGTTTTGGGGTAGAGCTAAAGTTAAAAGCTAGAAGCTGGAGAGACAGTAGAAAAATAGTTATGAGTATCTTATGCATGGTTCTCCTTTTTACTAGTGTAACTAAATGATGTTTAAAACAAAACGACTTAATGCTTAAACTGAGTTAAGATAGTAGCGATAGGGTAACAGTAAAAATTTATAAACCAAACTGAATAAACTAATGAAATAAATAATAATATAAATGAGTGACTAAAAGGTATAAGTTTATTAAATAGAGTAATAAACATACTATATAGTGCATAGATAAGAATACTCACTAAAAATAAAACCATTGACATAAGACCATTGATAGTCAGGGGGTAGTTCATAAAGTATTTGATTGGGTCATAGTGGATTTCGTAGGAGAGTCCATAAAAAGTTAAAAGCATAATACTAATAATGATAATAAAGAGTTTTGATTTGAAGAATTGGTTAAAGAGGTTCATAAAAAATAAGAAAAGGCTAAAGCTTAAGAAGCTATAAATAAAGAGGTGTGCATAGAGTGTTGAGAGTTTCTCTTCTGTAAAGTGTTCAATCAAATAAGCATATATTGTAGTAAATTGCCAATGGAAAGCAACAATAAAGATTGTTGCTAAAAAGAGAGGTAGTAAAGATTTTTCAATTATTTTAAAACTCATATGATTCTTTGTTATTATTTGATGACGAATTATGCATTAGATAGTATAAATATAAGGTTTATTTTTAAATTTTAATAAGAAAAAATCTTATTTTGCATCCATTCGTTTTAAAACAAAGATTCTATTTAGTTTTTTAAGTCGCTACGCTCTCAAAAAATCTGGGTTGGCAATTACTTCAAAAGTTAAAGACGTATTTCTTTTGCTAAGCTCTTCTTGAATCACTTCTTTTATTTGACCAACTCTTGACATAGACTCTTCCGATCTATCAATGATGAACATATGGTGACTCATGTTTTGACCAACTACCTTAGCTGTATTTAAAACATGTTCCATTTGCTCATTAGAATCATCTGAAACACCTTCAGAGATAAAACACATATTAGCAGAACTAAGAGATTTTTTGATATCAGCTGAAAACCCAAAACTGTTTGAAACATCCATACTTTTAATTACCATTGCTTCATCAGCATTGTAGTAACCTCTTTTAATATTTTCTATTCGTTTATGATCATTAGAAATGTAAGTGACCTCATTACCCATTTCTGCTAAAGCTTTCCCACTTAGTAAGTGATTATAATCTATTCCCATAACTGTAACTTTCATGTTATGTCCTTTCGTTTTGTATTTTGTTAACACAAGTTTATACAAAATAAATAATATCTTAACTTAATAATTAAAGTTTAAAGTAAAGAATATTTTAAGAAAAGAACGAATGTTCTGTGATTAAGCCCACAAAATAGGGCTTTTGTGAATTAATATAAAAAACATACTATTTATGCTAGAACAATTATTTTAAAATAATATAAAACATTGAAATAACTAATTAAATTATATGTGTTAAAAAATATTTTCAGATAGAATATGTCTATAATTTTTTAAATAAAAAGGTTAGGGTAAATGAACTTACGAGTAGCGATTCTTCTTTGTTTTATTGTTGCTGCTTCATTTATTGCTTTTACGCTTTATATGAATGCACCACAGTTATATAAGGAACAACTTGAAAGAGATAGATTAGCAAAGATTCAAAAAACATCTGCAAAGAAGTATGTACGGCAAAGAAAATTGTATGTTCCTAAGCGTTCTGTACTTTTAGCTCAGGAAGTACTCAACAAGCTTTTAGAAAAGCGTCCTATAGATTTTACAAGTAATGATTTTTCATTGAACTTAGATAATAACAAGAAAGATGAGCTGAATGTCAAGAAGCAGGTACTAACAAATATAGTTGACACAGTGAATAACTTAAAAGAAAATGCTGTATTAAGTATAACTACCTATACAGATACAAATGGTTCAGCAGAGGCTAACCTCTTATTGTCTCAAAAAAGAGCAGATAAATTAAAAACATATTTTTTAGAACGAACGAATTTACTTTTTATAACGGCCATTGGCTATGGAGAAGCGCTACCCTTAACAAGTAGACGCGTAGAGATTAATTTAAAAAAGGTTCAATAATGATAGATATAATAATGCAAATAAGTGCTTATCTTATAATAGGAATATTACTAGGGTACTTTTTTGGTTGGTTGATTACTAAAATATATTTAACACAGAAGTATCAAGGTAAATTAGATCAATTTATTAGTACAAAAAGTGTTGATGTAAAAGAATTAGACAAGGTAAAAGCTGAAATTTTTAAATATAAAAAAGAGAATAAATTATTAAAAGCACAAAATGCAAGAGTGAGTTCTGGCTATGATGGACAAAAGTATGTACTCGATCAGCATAACGAAACTTTGGATGAGTTCCAAAAACGTCTGTTAAGTAAAGATGGAGTCATTGAAACACTAACAAGTAAGTTATCAGAAGTAGAAGAAAAACAACGAAACATAGAAAAACAATATGAAGAAGAGATAGATGCTTTTATGTTTGAACGAATAGAGTTAACAAAAAAGTATAAAGACCTTTTAGAAAAACATACAGCATTTAAAAAACATCAAGGTATGTTAAAGGAAAAAGAATCTTGGTTCAGTAAGTTTTTTTCTATACCTTCTAATGTACATTAAAAATTAGAAGGTGCTGGGGTATTGATAATATTGTAAAACTCAGAACGTGTACGTTGATCACTTTTAAAAAGACCTCTAAGGGCTGAACTCACCGTTGTAGAGTTAATCTTTTGCACCCCTCTCATCTCCATACACATGTGTCGTGCATGAACAACTACGGCTACACCTTTGGGGTTGATTGTGTTGGCAATAGCATCTGCTATTTGCTCTGTCATTTGTTCTTGTATTTGTAAACGTCTTGCAAATACATTAACGATACGTGGAATTTTTGAGAGACCTACTACTTTACCATCAGGTATGTAAGCAACGTGCGCTCGACCAATAATAGGTAGCATATGGTGCTCACAAGTAGAGTAGAACTCAATGTCACGAACCACAACCATTTCATCATTGCTTGAAGTAAAAAGGGCTTTGTTTAAAATAGCTTCTGGATCTTCATGATAGCCTTCTGTTAAAAACTCCCACGCTTTAGCAACACGACTTGGTGTTTTAAGTAAACCTTCTCTCTTTGGGTCTTCTCCTAAAAGCTCTAAAACTTTACTGACAGCACCTTCAAATTCTTCTTGTTTATTCATAGACAGACCCTATTTATTTTTAATTGTGCTATTTTAGCATTATTATTGTATATTTCGTTAATTAAAATAGAAGGAATTAATATGCCATTATTAGATAGTTTTACAGTAGACCACACAAAGATGCCAGCACCAGCTGTACGCGTTGCTAAAAGCATGAGTACACCAAGTGGAGATGATATTACCGTTTTTGATCTACGTTTTGTTAGACCCAATGAGAATATTTTATCTGAAAGAGGAATTCATACTTTAGAGCATTTGTTTGCAGGATTCATGCGTGATCATTTGAATTCTAAAAAAGTTGAAATTATTGATTTGTCACCTATGGGTTGTAGAACAGGCTTTTACATGTCACTACTTGGCGCACCAAAAGAGAAAAAAGTTGCTAAAGCATGGAAGAAAGCAATGGAAGATGTCTTAGATGTTGCTAACCAAAGTGATATTCCAGAACTTAATCTTTATCAGTGTGGTACTTGTGAAATGCACTCATTAGACGAAGCACAAGAGATTGCTAAAAATATTGTGGATGCAGATATAGGAATTATGTCTAATGATGAACTGAAGCTCTCAAAGAAAAAATTAAAAAAATTAGAAAAAGAAGCCTAATTGTATAACGAAGTACTACGACCTGAAAAAGAACTAGTACTTTGTGAAGATGGTTCCAAGACACTTTTTTCAAAAGAGTTTGATGAACCTTATCATTCAACTAAAGATGGTGCATTGCATGAGTCTTTAGAAAAACATGTAAAACCTGCATTACAAATTAAAAAAATGTCTAAAAAGTTAGTTATTTTAGACATCTGTTTTGGTTTGGGCTA
>CACVAR010000310.1 GCA_902727905.1 uncultured Sulfurovum sp.
AAGGGGACATTCCTATGAGCCTATTTGGAAATAAAAATAACACTCAAGATGAATTTAATACCGATATAAATGACGAAGAGCTAATTGATGAAGATGTGCATGATCGTATAACTTACTGGATACTCAAGATTATTTTAGAAATGGGTGGGCATAAACGATTCATTGACGCTGAAAATGACTTTGAACATGAAGACATGGCAAGTTTTTTAGGTCTAGAAAAGTATGTAGAGTTTGACTACGATGACTTTAACCGTACCGAGCCACTGCTTTTACTCAAAAAACGTCTAAAAGCACTGCGTAAAAAAGCACCCTTTGGCTCTTCAGTACTCTTACGTGAAAACATTGAAAAACTTTCAGAACTCATTCTACTTACGCCTTATGAAAAACAGGTTTTAGAGTTTGTCATTTTACTTAAACAGTATGACATGCTTGACAATGCACTGAGTATGCTTGGAGGGGAACTCAATACTTCTCGTGCGAAACGTATCTTAAATGTTCTTTTGGACATTCCACTAGAACAGATAAACGACATGTTCTCTGCCCATTCAACTTTTAGCCGTTCTGCCTTACTTATCTTACACTCAGAAGAGAACTACTCTTTGGGTTCAAAGCTAAGACTCATTAACTATGAGTTTGCTGATAACATGCTCAACCTAAATGAAGAGATTACCGAGATGATAAAAGACTCGGTACGTCTTGCTGACAAAGGCTCACTTGCCATTTCGGACTACTCTTACATCAAAAGTGACCTAGAGATTTTAATGCCTTTCCTAAACAAAGCCTTAGATGCTAAGCTAAAAGGTGTAAACATCTTACTCTACGGTTTACCGGGGACTGGAAAAACAGAACTTTCTAAAACCATTGCTGAAGTACTTGGAACCAAACTCTATGAAGTAAGCTACGCCGACAGTGATGGTGACCCCATAGAAGGTGAAGCAAGACTTAGACTCTACAAAACAGCCCAAGCACTTTTTTTTAACAGTAGAAATCTACTCATGTATGATGAAGCTGAAGACATTTTTGAAAGCTACGAAGGTGGTTTTTTTATGATGCCCAAACAACAGTCTGACAAAGCATGGCTGAACAAAGTACTAGAGACTAACAATGTGCCTACTATTTGGATTACCAACAACATCTCAAGTATTGACAATGCCATCATAAGACGTTTTGACATGAGTATTGAGTTACCTATTCCCTCAAAAACACAGCGTAAAGAGATTATCAAAAAATACTCTAACAATATACTAGATGAACAAACCATGGAAATACTCTCTGAACATGAAAGCATTGCCCCTGCCCTCATCTCTTCTGCTGTGAAAGTAAGTGAACACCTACCAGAGTCACAAAAAAGCAAAGCCTTTATGCAACTGCTCAACAACACGCTTAAAGCACAAGGCTATGAAGAGGTCAACAAAAACAAAGCAGCTGACTTACCGAGTAACTACAGTTTAGAATTTATCAACACTGACACCAATTTAGATGAACTAGTAGAGGGCATCAAAAATCACCACAGTGCAAGGGTCTGTCTCTATGGTGCTTCAGGTACAGGTAAAAGTGCCTTTGCCAAACACATTGCTAAAAAGCTAGATAAATCATACGTTATCAAATCAGGTTCATCACTCATGAGTAAATGGGTGGGTGAAACTGAAAAAAACATTGCCTCTGCCTTTAGAGAAGCCATGGAAGAAGAAGCCGTACTCATTTTTGATGAGGTAGATGGGTTCTTAGCCGAACGTGGTCAAGCCAAAGTCAACTGGGAAGTCACCCAAGTCAACGAAATGCTGGTTCAAATGGAAAAGTTTGATGGTATTTTCATTGCCACCACCAACCTCATTGAACACATCGACCAAGCAAGTTTACGCCGTTTTGATTTAAAACTAGAGTTCAAAACTTTAGCTCCTGAACAATTGGAAAAAATATTCATCTCTTACGCCAAAGAGCTTAACATAGAAGCCCCAACAGCCAATGAACTCCATACCATTCGTTCATTTAAAAAGCTTTCGCCAGGGGATTTTGCAACCATTATAAGACAGAGTAAATTTAAGAAGATTGATTCATGTGAAGAGTTTATTAAGCGTCTTAAAGAGGAGCAGAAACTTAAGAAGAATAAGGATGGTGGGTCTATGGGGTTTATTAGTTAAGCCCTACCCCTATCTAACCTTTTTAGTCTAAAATAGCCTCAATAATACCCATAACCTCGTCTAAGGTATCTGTATCTAATTTCTCTACATACTTCATACCTCTAGCCTCATAATCTATAGATTTAACTTGTTCAGTCAAAATAAAACCACCGAGCTGTTCACCCTTAAAAGCCATATGAAAAGGAAAGTTTCTATCAGTATTGGTAATAGGACAAACTAAGGCAAAACCAACAGCTTTATTAAACTTATGATTACTAACGACCAAAGCTGGTCTTCGACCTTTCTGTTCATGTCCTGCTTGTGGGTCAAAAGTCAAAATAACCAAGTCTCCCTTTTGAGGGATATATCGTTTTTTTACCAAACCTCTTTCCCCATAGGTGTTGTTAATAACTCTTCATCTTTTTTATAATCTTTCGGAATATCAGCAATCAGTGTGTCAATATCAACTTTTTTTCTTTTTTTTACAGGTTCAATCACAGCTCTACCGTTATCTATAAAAATCTTAACTTTATCACCAATATTTATTTGAAGTGCTTCAACAATACTCTTAGGAATTCTAAGACCCTGAGAATTTCCCCATTTTGAAATAGATACTTCTGGACGCATAATGTACTCCTTTAAATTGTATATCATAAGTATATCATTTATTGTTTTGTTTGTTCTTAATCAACTTAAGTCAACACTTAGAATAAATAGATTAGTATACAAATGTATACACAAAATATTTTATAAGGACTTAACGATGAAACAAGCGATTAATATACGAATAGATACTGACATTTTAGAAAGTTTAGACCAATACGCTTCTGAGCTAAACAAAACACGTACAAGTCTTATTCAAAAATCTATTGAACTTTATTTTGATACACTTGATGAAATGGTTGCAGACCAACGAATTGATGCTCTTAAAAATCGAGAAAGTACGGTTGTTCCTCTCTCTGAAGTATTTAAAAAAGCTGGTATAGATGTATAACGTCGGCTTTGAAAAAAAAGCAGAGAAAGAATTTTTAAAACTTAATAAACAAGCTCAAGAACTCATTGCCACTAAAATTATTGATCTTCAAAATGGAATCTTTACCAATGACAAAGCTTTAAAAGGCAATCATCAAGGTAAATTTAGAAAAAGAGCTGGGAACTATAGAATAATTTATCTGAAAGAGAATGAGTTTTTAGTTATTACTATAATTGGTCATGCATCTCAAAGTAGTTGACGATTATAACGATTAATGACAAGGTTCACAGAATATTCAAGGCTCTCCCAAGACTTAGAAAACTTAATAGTTTTTCGTTGAAGCCTAGCTAAAACCATTCT
>CACVAR010000311.1 GCA_902727905.1 uncultured Sulfurovum sp.
GAGGCATTCCTATTGTGAAGGAATAGGACCTGGTGGTTTAGAGTAAAAGGTCTTTTGGGCAATAAAAAAACACCTCATTTTTGACGATTTACGTTCAAAAATGGGGTGTTTTTTTTTCTGAATTTTTATGAGGGAATATTGATTGAATTTTTTTGGTGTTAAAGTGAATTAATACTCCGTTGATTAGCTGCGCTGCTACTGCGTGGTTTTTAGTTTTTTTATAAAAAACATAAAAAAGCATCTTGCATTAGTTTGATTATCAGCTTTTTAACACTTTGATAACTAAAAACTCATCTTGCTGATAATCAAACTAATACGATTTTTCAACGGAGTAATGAGTGAATTTAAACTCAAATATAAAAAGCTCCAGAAGCTAGAAGAGAAGTTTTATAATGTTAAACTATCCCTTTTTCTTGGAGCTATTCAATTTTTTAATGTCCTGCTCTAAGGTCTTAATGCTTTCTTGAGCTTCAATTTTTTTCTGCTCTTCTTTATATTTCAAATATTCTTTAGTTGCGGTTTCTTTAGCAACAGTCATTCTTATTGAACCTGCATTTTCAAGGATGTTCTTTTCATTGAGGGTAAGAATTGCATTTAATCTATTAATCCAATCTTTCATGTACATTGGCTTTTTTTGTAAAGCTTGAGCTTCTGCGAATGCTAAATATTGTTCTATCAATAGATTTAATTCTTTGAGTTCAAATTCTGTTAAGTAGTTTTTCGATACTTCAACATCTGTTTTTCTTATGTTGCCTGTTGGCGCATTTTTCCAAGAGGTTAAGCCCATGTTAGGCTGTTTTGCATCAGCTCGTTTATTGATAATTTCTGCTGCTGTTTGCTGGCTAACAGCCCAAAGTAGTTTATTTTGAATTTTCTTAAAAAAGGCAGTTGTTAAATTATCTTTAGGGTTGTAATCTATACTCGTAGTATAAATATCTTTTACTTTTTGATAGAAGACTTTCTCACTACTTCGTATATCTCTAACACGGTCTAATAATTCATCAAAGTAGTTATTTTGACCGCTTTTTAGGCGTTTATCGTCTAAAGTAAAACCCTTCACAATATATTCTTTAAGGCGTTCTCTTGCCCAAATTCTGAATTGTGTACCTCTGTTGGATTTTACTCGATAACCAACTGAAATAATGACATCTAGGTTATAGTAATTAGTTGGTTTTGTAGAAAATTCGGAATTTCCGAATTTCTTCAAACTGGTTTCCTCTTCAAGCTCTCTTTCTTTATAAATATTTTTAATATGTTCATTGATAGTAGATTTAGCTTTTTGAAATAAATCTGCCATTTGTTGTTGATTGAGCCAAACAGTTTCATTTTCGAGCTGTACTTCAATTTGTGTTTGTCCTTCTGTTGTCTGATAAATGAGAATTTCAGAATTATTTTCCATTTTTTGTATCTAAATTTATACGTATCAATTATGATTACAGATTAAAAATAACCTAAATCTTTAGAGAAAACAAAAACATTTAAACTTTACTGAATTAAAACAACCACGTGTATAAAAAATGGCGTTTTCTTTACACGTTCTAAGTTCATGTTAAAAAAATCGCTTTTTTCTAACACGTTATTCTAAAAAAGTAGGAGAGAAGGATTTATTTTAAACGTTTTTGGTTATTGAGTAAAGCACGATTTGTAAACGGCTTAACCGTTTCAGCAGCTTTAAATACATAGTCTTTTAGTTGCTCCTCTTCTATAATTGTCTTATTGGTTGGAATACTTTTTAATACTTGTAAAGCATCCTTGTAAGAAGAGAAAAGAGCTTCTTTTCGTGGTTTAGTTAGTAACAGGTCAAGTTTTAGATGTTTATTTCGTACTTGTTCTTCTAATTGAGAAAGTTCTCCATACCATCGAAAGGATTTATTTTGTAAGTCTCCTTCATCAGCTAAATCAAAACTCAAAAACTTAACTAAATTAGTAGTACCATTTTGCCAGCCATAATCAAATTCTGTACGACCAATTTTATTCTTGATTGCTAATGAAGATTTAAATAAAGCTAGTTTTTCTTTATCCTGTGTAAGTACTTGTTCTAAGGTCGTTTTAAATGTTCCACGAAGATAGGCTTCATCTCTTTTATTTTGTTTAGTTTTTCCCTTATAAGCACTAAAATAAAGATTATTATAATGCTCAATAATACTAGATGTAGATTTATAAATACCACTTTTAACAGGGCTAAAGTATAAATTACTAGCATCTTTTGCTAGGAAATTAGCTTCGATAAAATGATTGAAGTTATCATCTATTAAGGGAACATTTAATTTATTGCCTTTTTGCTCAAACAAGTGAAGGTAACGCTTGAGGGTTTTTAAGTTCGTATTAGGATAGAATTGAGTTAAACGTCTTAATTTTTTAGGGTAAATAAAGGATATTTTATTATCATCCAAAAACAAGAACAATAAGCCAATATTAACCTGTTCCTCCAATAAATAGGAAGGACGGTATTTAAGAACGCTGTATTTGAATGTTTTTGTCATGCTATCAAGTCCTTTAATAATTGTTGAAAATTAGTTGAGTTTTTCTGAATCTCTTTTAAATAACCAACAATTGGCTGAAAATCATTTTTAGGGTCGTTAAATGGATTTTTGTTTAAAGCGTTTATTTGCGTGTTGCAACTTATGAGTTCATTAAAATCCAAAAGTCGTAAACTCTCTATAAACCAATCAAACGTAAAGGTATTATTTTCGTTCAATTTTTTCAAATGAGGCAAGAAAATGTGTTGACCTTTAACTCCATCTACAACATTACTATAATTATCTATGCTTTTTGTATGCTGCGTAAGTTTTACTAATGTCTAAGCTTAAATCATGGTCAATTAAGTAGACTTCTTTGTCTTTAAGTAGCACATTAGGTTTTCCTATTTCGATTTTTTGGTTGTTCCCTTCTTTTCCTCTTCTTCTATCAAAGTTTCTTATTAAAACGTCAAAAGCAAAAACTTGTTCCATTATATCCCTATCAAAATCAGTAGCTTTTAAATCTTTAGTATAGGCTGTATGGTTATTAATTAGTTTAGAACCATAATAAACGCCTGCTTTCAGTTCAATATTTTTGTAATTGGGATTTTCTTTTAATTCGTCAATTAAAGGTTGTTTAACCCGAATTAAAGCTGCTGGAGGAACGCTAAGGTCAAATTCTTGTGCTAATATGTTAGCAAAGATTTCTTTTTTTGTTGGGTTATATTGGTTGATATGCTTCTGACCAAATACCTTTACTACATATTGCCCTATTGGAGTACAATTGTCATCAACTACGGTCATCATACAAGGTAATGTTGTACCTCCTAAAACAGCAGTTTGCTCAATGGTTGTAGCCGTGTATATTGGTAACATAGGTTTTTAGGTATTGATTAGTGTTAATTTTCTTTGTTCAAAAACAACCTAAATCTTTAGAGAAAAGAGTTGATTTTGTAGTAAAATCGGAATTTCCGAATTTCTTTGTTTTGA
>CACVAR010000312.1 GCA_902727905.1 uncultured Sulfurovum sp.
TAGCTCTACTTTACTTGATTGCTGTAGGGTTTTAAGTAGTGTATCAAAGTTTTGAACTTTTTCTCCTCGCGTCTCTTCTTCACTTTTAAACAGTATGTCATAAAAAAGTGCTCCTTTGAAGTAGGCATTTTTAAACTCTTTTGTACTTTTAAAACTGTCTTGAATACGCTGGGCATTTAAAAAGAGGAGACCCCATGCTTCTTCTTCACTAATGAGTTGAAGCTTTAAGACTTCGAGTACAAGTTTTACAAAACGTGTGGAATCAAGGGCGACTAAGTCTTTTACTTCTAATTTATCGGTTAATATACTGTTTTTAATAAAGAGTTCCAGTATGCCTTCTGTCCATACTTTTTTGATAACATGATAGACTTTTGTAGAAGCATTAGGCTCATTAACATTAAAGTAAAACTCTTCATCTAAGTAGTTCTCTACGTCATAGACTTCAACAGAGTTTTCAAGACGTTCCTCTTCAAACTTGGCAAAAGCTAAGGCGAATCTTTCTTCTTTACTTATCATCTTAAATCCTCGCTACTTCAAGTTTTGGGAAGACAAAAGGACGCTTGCCAATACTATAATGCTTTTTTTGCTGTAAAATATTTTTAGCCTTTAAATGATGTCTGAATTCTAGTTCATTGATTAGTAAGGGGTGTTGAATAAGAGAAGCAACCTTCATGGCATCTGTGGTCTCTTTTAATGTTCCCATCTGTTTTGGGCTACGCAAGGCAGCCAACCATAAGGAACTTTTACTAGGGTTCGGTAGTGCATCAATAAATTTTGGATCGTAGGCAATAAGGTGTTGCTGTATAGATTCATTTGTTATGGTAGAGAGTTGTTGGGACTTTCCTTGTACAAAAACTACGCCCATACCTAAACAGTCTGGGTGATAGTTATGTTCCAGTGAAAGATGGTTAAAAAAAGCGACTGAGGCAGGGATGTAACGGCTAACAGGAGGTTTGTTTTGTTTCCCTTTTATCTGATTTAGTTGTGCTTTTCCACGTTTATAACCTACAGAGATGGTAGCATGGGGCATGTTTTTTTCATCACGCAAAGAGTAGAGTGTAATCTCTTCTCTTTGAATAAGACCGAAATAGTACGAACCATAGCCCCCTTGGGCTTTTTCTATGTTGTCAAACTCTCCCAAACAGTGTTGCATAAGTGCTGACTCTCTTGCCATTTCTAAAGAGAGTTCTTCATGATGAGGTAAAAACTTGACAACATGCATGTTGTCAAAAGAGAAGACATGCTCTAAAGCTTCTTGTGAAGTCTCTATGTTCTTGCGTTGTTTCTCTTGCATTTTAAGATGCTCTTGCCGTGACTTTTCCATAACATGTTCAACGGTCATACGAGGAAATTTATGGCTTATTTTTTCACTACGGCTACTTAGAAATTCGACGCAAGTACGTAGCGTATCAGTAAAAGTAGGGTTTTTGATGTGAACATAAGTAAACTCACTATCAGCGTAAGGGGTAAACCAAGTAGGAATCTCACCTTGAACTAAAGCTTCATAACGTTTAACAGACTCAACCACTTCTACCTCTTCAAAATGGTTAATGAGCCAACGGACAAAAGTTTTTTGTAACCAAGAGACGATGGGGGTAGAAAGGTTTCTTTTTGTGGCATAAGCATCGAGATAGTTTTTGAGTTCATCAATGTTGATGACATTTCTTCCTTTATTTGGTTTTGTTTGCATGCGATTAAACAAGACTCTTCGCCCAAAGGTCAAGCTCTACTTGTGAGAGTTGTTGACTTACACGATTGACCTCTACTCCTTTTTTAAAGGCAATAATGGTTGGCAATGCACCAACACCATATGCTTGTGCAACCTTTTGATATTTATCAGCATCAATCTTGAGAAATCTTACACTTAAACCAAATGCTAGTGCAGCATCTTCATAGTCATCATACATTGCCATGCAAGGACCACAAGTTGTTGAATAAAAATCAACAAGAACAGCTATCTCATTTTCTTTAATATGGATGTTACAACTCTCATCATTGACTTCGACAGGAAAAGGTTCATCTAAATCAGCTTCACAGTGAATACAAATGGTTGATTCATTATTAAGGGTATTGATATGGTTGCATTCAGGGCATACAACTTTTAAATTTTCCATGATAGACCTTAGTATTAGTTAGACTTTTTATAAAACTTAAGTCTATTTTTTTGCATCATAACCAAAGTTTATTATAAATAAGCACAAATAAAAAAAACTACGATAACGTTTCACAAGAATAAATATAAGGTCATATTTTATGCAAAAAGAATTATATGAAAAAAGATTAGATGTCATAGATCTATTTTTAAAAATACTCTCTGCAGAGTCAGTAACACCCGATGATGGTGGATTGTTAACCTACATTGAAAACTATTTAGAAGGTTTTGAAGCAACGTGGATTAATGAAGGTGGGGTTAAAAACGTTTTTTTAACCAAAAAGTTTGGAGAGGGTAAACACCTTTGTTTTGCAGGTCATGTCGATGTCGTACCTCCTGGAACTGGTTGGGATAACAACCCTTTTGTTCCTGTTATTAAAGATGGATACATTTATGGACGTGGTGCGCAAGACATGAAGTCTGGACTTTCTGCTTTTGTACAAGCTGTACGTGATATGGATGAGGACTTTTCTGGACGGATGTCATTACTGCTTACCTCCGATGAAGAAGGTCCAGGAACTTATGGAACACAAATAGTTTTAAAGCATTTAAAAGAGGTAAATCTTTTACCAGACTATTGTATTATTGCTGAACCGACTTGTGAAGATGAATTTGGAGATGCCATTAAAATTGGTCGTCGTGGATCTATAAATGGTTATTTACATTTAAAAGGTAAACAAGGACATGCTGCTTATCCTGAAAAAGCGATAAACCCTATTCATAATATTGCTGCTATATTACCTAGCATCGCTGCACATAATTTAGATGATGGAGATGAAAACTTTGCCCCTTCTAAATTAGTTATAACAGACATTCGTTCTGGCATGGAAGTAACCAATGTAAGTCCGAATGATTTAAACATGATGTTCAATGTCAGAAACTCAACCAAAACAACACAAGAGAGTTTAAAATCTTTTATGGAAGAACAACTTGGTGATTTAGAGTATGATTTAAAACTTGAACAAGGTTCTTACCCATTTATTACGAATCGTGAATCTTATGTAGTTCAAGAGTTGTCAGCTGCTATTTTGGAAGAGACAGGAGTTAGAACAAAGCTTTCAACGGCTGGTGGAACAAGTGATGGACGACATATTGCTCCTTATGGGATTGAGGTTGTGGAGTTTGGTGTGCGTAATGACCGAATTCATGGCTTAAATGAACGAACTACGATCAAAGAAGTGGAAGACCTTTATAATGTTTTTGTTAATATGATACAAAGGTTTTAAACTAAATATCAGGAAATAGGAATTGGGTTAAAGACCTTTTATAATTATATTTTAAAAGGATAGGTTATGG
>CACVAR010000313.1 GCA_902727905.1 uncultured Sulfurovum sp.
GACAATCAATTCTAGTTTATCGAGGTTCAAGAAAATCGAACCTACAGTTTCATTCTGTAGTTTTAATGGCTCTAAAATAGGGTATATAAGCTTTTTATTCATAAAACCTTGCATCCATAAGCTTAAAAATTTTTTACTCTTTTTAACCAAACTCTTCTTCATCATGGCGTGTAACTGTTCATGACTCATTTTAGGCATTAAATCAATTTCAAGTGTTACTTCAGAAGTATGTTTTAACTCTTCCATAACGCTACGGCTAATATCCAAAATAGCCAAACCTGAAATACCATAAGAGGTAAACAGCACATCTTCTTGCTCTACAAAAGTTTGTTTTCTACTTTTTAACGTTACCCTACCCTCTACCTTAACGCCAGCCATCTGACTTAAATAAGACTCTTTATAGGGTGACGTTAACTGCACTAAGGTTGGAAAGTCTTTTACTACCTTATGCCCAAAAGAGCGTGCCATCCCTATTCCACCCATTACTCCACCCAGTTGTGGTGCAGAACAATGTCCCATAGCTATGACTAGTTTTTTAGCTTTGATACTCTCTGAATTAAAATGTACATGAAAAATATCATTTTTAAAAGAGGCTTTTTTCACTTCTGCTTCACAAACAATTTTAATACCAAGTTGTTCACATTCAGCAACCAAAAGCTCAACTACTGAAGAGGCTTGTAAAGACATGGGAAATATCTTTCCCTCTTTAGCTTCAATTAGCTCTAAACCAATACTTTTAAAAAATTGTTTCACAGACTGAAAAGTATAATCTTGAAGCATATCTCTAAGAAACTGAGGATTCTGAGAATGAAAACGTTCTAAAGTAGGTCGTTGATTGGCTATATTACACTTACCATTGCCTGTGGCTAAAAGTTTTTTACCTATTTTATTATTTTTCTCTAAAATCAAAACTTTTTTTCCACGACGTGCAGCAGTAATGGCTGTTACTAAACCACTGGCTCCTGCTCCAATTGTGACTACGTCTATCATCTATCTATCCATTCTATAATTGATTTATTTTCACTCTTGTAGAGAGTGATGCTCTCCATTCCTATCAAAGTGTTCTAGTTTCACAATTCTTCAACCTTTCTTTTAAGACTATTATTTCCTTTATCCATGCTCTTCAAAATAGCATTTAAAATCTCTACTTGCTTTTCACTACTCTCTTTTACACTAGTTTTATCCATGTACTCCAATAATATTTTTTGATTTTTATTATCCGAGTTATCTGTCTTAGTATAAACATCATATGTAATCCATGAAGCCAAAAATGTTGCAAATACTGCCACACCTATACTTCCTATAGCTGTCCAAAAAGCTTGTCTTGCAGAAGATTTATTATCTTTTATTTCTTCTTTGATAATTTCATTTTGTGTATCAAGCTTTTCATTTTGTGATGAAATATATTTTCCTATAGAAACCAATATTTCACTTTGAGTATCAAGTAGTTCAATTATTTGTTTATTTTGCCCTATCATTGGATTTTCAGGAATTTTTATAGGTTCGATCATTTTTGGTATTTCTACTCTTCTCTGATTTAACATATCCATTTTATCCTGAAACATATCTGTCTCTATTTTTTTTACAGAAGTAGTTAATTCTTTAGCTTGACTTAATAGGTTATCTTTCTTTATACTATTTAATGCTAATACTGAATCCAAAGATGATGCATATTTATCAACATCAAGATAAGAAGTATTTTTTAATGCACCAATGGATTCTTCAACATACTTTAATGCTTTCATTGCTGGAGAAACATCAGCTTTTAAATATGATTCATAAGTACTATATTCCAGTTTATCTTGTAGAGATTGTAGATTATCATTTTTTATTGCATCTAAAATAGGCTGACTATACTTCAAATAATTATCATGTGTATCAAAAAGGTTTTGCATTCCTGAACTACTTAGCTCTTTTTTCATCTCTTTAATTTTCTCTTGAATACTATCACTATAATATGATTCCAAAGAGGTACCAATTAACTTTTTTCTATCATCTTCAAAGGTTTTCAATGAATCCAAATGTAACATATCATAAGCACCATTAAGTTTTAATTGTAATTTTTCCCATTCATCCATTATTTTTTCTCTAGTTTCTTCTGCTCTTTTTCTATTTTTATTAAACTTTTTTCAGGAGTTGGTAAATTTTCAGGCATTTCACCTCCTAGTTCTTCTATCGTATCTCTTACTTTTTTCCCAACATCATAATGTGTTTTATTAGCATTTCTTTTACTTTGAACTTTATCTCTTTTTAGTTTTTCTTCTGTTTGAGTAGCATGAAATAGATTAGCAGCTAACTCAGTACTTCCCATATGGTCAAGTATCTTATGAGATTTTTTCAAACCTTTTTTTGTATGAATTCCTCTGGCATCTAATCCATACAAGCCCTTATAGCCATAATTTTGAAAAACTGCAAAATCAATATTTGTCTTAACTCCTGCTTCTTGTGCTGTAGCAACTAACTGTTTATTATGTTCTTTTAACTCATTTCTTAAAAAAAGTCTTTTTTCATCTTCTTGTAACTGTTTAAAACTATCTTCATCTTCTAATTCTTGTCTCCTTGTTTGTAGTGCAAAATAAGCTTGTCCTTTGGCAATAACACTTTTAGAAGGGTCAGCATTTTGTACTATTAGATAACAAGCAAATCTTGATAATGCAAATGATGGATACTTTTTAGTTGCACCTTTCCCATGTACAACTTCTTCTTCTATATCCACTATATGAAATATAATTTTTTCTTTATTATTTTCTAAAGAAATTTTAACTTTTTCTATAACTTTAGTAAAATTTCTAAAATCTGAATAGTCAAGTACTTGAGCTAAAGCTCTGGCATACCAAAACTCATTTCCATTAACATCTATTTGTTTTATATCTTCAAAAGTTTTGTAATCTGATATTTCTATTTCTTTCACATATATACCTTCCACAATTAAATGTATATAGTTTAACAAAATTTTTAAAGTATATTCATAAAACATGACAAATTGTCATATTATCTCCCCGTTGAGTTCAACGAGGAGATATCTAAATAGATACAATTTGTACTTCTTCCAGCATCTTCTCAGCACTTCCCTTCTTCTTTAGAACAAACCTATGTCCAATCCAACCATATAGTATTACCATAAACAATATTCCCATCATTTTAAAGTGGCAAAGAGGAGAAACTTTCCAGCTCTATACCGTAAAATTATGCCTATGTATCTCTGAAAAAACAAAACTTTTCTATTTTGCCAAAAGGTTAACCTAATATTCAAATGCTATAACATGGTGAGACTAGACAGTTAACTATATCTTTTATCTCTTCTCCTCAACCTCTGCCCTAGTCTCTTTTGTTCGTTCATCTTCTTTACCATAGTTACGCTCTTTAAAAAGTAAAACTTTTTTAAGGTACTTTAACGATAAAACTTCTTTAGAAACATGTTTATACGCTTCAGCCAATGACTC
>CACVAR010000314.1 GCA_902727905.1 uncultured Sulfurovum sp.
TTTCAAATGCTCAAACAAAAGTATCGTAATCGACGTAAACGCTATAACTTAAGGGTAAATCTGATTTGTGCATTAATCAACTTTGATAGGAATATGATGGTTTAGATGCAAGTTTTGCAAGAAGTCTTATGAAAAACATCATTAAAAGAAGGATATAAATGTTACAAACATTTACAATTAAATCAAATAATTTTTTAAGTAAAGATATTAAGGCTTTTTATAGTAAACATTATACTGGTATGGGGTATAATGGAAATCCTGATTATCTTAATAAATTAAAAAATACTTATGACTATGACAGCTCTTTTACTATGGATGCTGTTATTGCACTAAAAGAGGTATTATTAGAGGATTTACCTCAAATTCCAAATATTAATAGTTTAGCTATTTGTGTTGTTCCAAGAGCAAAAGCTGAAGATACGTATACTCCAAATCAATTATTATTTAAATCAACAATTCAAAAAGTTATTTCTATGTCTAATTTTTATGATGGTATAAAATATATTGTGAGACATACCAATACAAAAACAACTCATCTTCCTGAGACTACACCCAATTATAATAATGATGGAGATAGTCCATATCCAGGAATTACAATTGAGACCTGTACTATTTCTTCTGATGTGAAGGGTAAAGATATTTTATTGATTGATGATGTATATACTAAAGGAGTAAATATAGATGAAGATGCTATTCAAGCTTTATTAAATTGTGGTGTAAATTCTATAGCTTTTTATGCAGTTGCTAAAGCATAAGATAGGATAAAAATGATTTGTTCAGAAAATGTTATAAATATTTTAACAGCAAAAAGCTATAAAGGAATAGGTAGAGCTTGGATAGTTAAAAATTTAAAAGGTAATGAATCTGTTCACAAGATTATTGATTTGTTAAATAAAGATTCAAAAGAAAAAGATGAAATAACAATTGAAAACTTTTCTAACATTAGAAATATGATCAAAGGTAAAATTCGAAAATTAGAAAGTTCTATAGATGGGGTTGTTGCTCTTGGTGATGATACTTTTCCTAAGTACCGAGGAGAAGTTAAAAATAGTGAACAACCAATAGTTATTTTTTATAAAGGGAATTTAAACTTATTAAGTCTTGAAAACAAAAATATTGCAGTGATTGGATTATTGGATGCTGATAATAATATTGAAAAAGTAGAACGAACAGTAGTTTCTCAACTGGTTAATCAAGGTGCAACCATAGTTAGTGGATTAGCTTTAGGTTGTGATTCCATTGCACATCAAGAAGCTTTAGACTCTCATGGAAATACAATAGCTATTTTACCTAGTGCATTAAATGATATTGTTCCTGCTTCTAATAAAAAATTAGCAAATGACATTATTGCAAATAATGGACTATTGATTACAGAATATTATGAAGAGGTTAAATCTAAAAGTGAATCAAATAGTAGATTTCAAGAACGTGATAGACTACAAGCTCTTTTTAGTGATGCTATTATTTTATCAGCAAGTTATTCTAAAGATGATTCAGTAAAAGATAGTGGGGCAAGATTAGCTATGCAGTATGCTTTAAATTATTCTATTCCAAGAGCTGTTATTTATAATTTAGCTACGGATATAGATAATCAAAAATATAATTTAAATAGGCAATTAATAAATGATGATAATGATATAACAATCATTAGTCAAGAAAATTTATTTTCAACAGTTCAAAAAATATTGTCAAGTGAATTGAATAAAGATGATAAACTTACTCAAGGCACATTTAGTTTTTAGATAACATCTATTTAATGTTTTTAAAGCTCAACTGGATTGTCTATTTATTCATTTAATCCCACCAAAACCAAACAAAAGCTATAATACGCGAAATATTTAGATAGATATAAAAGAAGGTAACCCCATAATGTTTGAAACCGTCATTGGTCTTGAAGTCCACGTTCAACTTAATACTAAAACAAAACTATTTTGTGCTTGCCCAACAAGCTTTGCAGAGCATCAAAATACAAATACTTGTCCTACATGTTTAGCACTTCCAGGGGCTTTGCCTGTGGTAAACAAAGAGGCAGCTGTAAAAGCGATGAGACTTGGCTATGCGATTAATGCTGATGTGGTGCATAGTTCAAACTTTGACAGAAAATCATACTTCTACCCTGACAGTCCTTCTGCTTATCAGATTACTCAGTTGAGTAATGCCATTGTACAAAATGGTGAAGTGTTTATTGATCTTAAAGATGGAACGCAAAAACGTATTGGGATGACACAGGCACACCTTGAAGCTGATGCTGGTAAAAACATTCATGATGGAAGCCATTCAAAAGTTGACCTTAACCGTGCTGGTACGCCTCTACTTGAGATTGTTTCAAATCCTGACATGCGAAGTTCGGAAGAAGCTGTGGCTTTTTTAAAGAAACTTCATTCAACAGTACGTTACCTAGACATTTCTGATGCAAACATGCAAGAAGGGTCGTTTAGATGTGATGTTAACGTCTCTGTTCGTCCAAAAGGGCAAGCAGAGTTTGGAACCAGAGTTGAGATTAAGAACATTAACTCATTCCGTTTTGTGGAAGCTGCCATTGCTTACGAAGTACAGCGACAGTCAGAAGCTTATGAAGATGGTATTTATGAGCAAGAAGTATTTCAAGAGACACGTTTATGGAATGTCGATGAGGGTGTAACTAAGTCTATGAGAGGGAAAGAGGAAGCTGCTGATTATCGTTATTTCCCAGACCCAGATTTACGTCCTTTAGTCGTGACTCAAGAGATGATAGATGAAGCATTGCAAATGCCTGAACTTCCAGATGCAAAAATAAAGCGTTATACTGAAGAGTTGGGTGTTAAAAGATACGATGCCTTGGTTATCTGTGCTGAAAAAGAGTTAGCTTACTACTTTGAAGATATGTTAGCGACAGGTGCGTCACCTAAAAACGCTGTAAACTGGTTAACCACAGAGCTACTGGGTCGTCTTAAAAAGACTGAGTTTGATATTACGACTTCTCCTGTTTCTGCTGCAAAGTTGGGTGAGTTGGTTTCTAAGATTGACGATGGAACGATTTCTGGAAAAGGTGCAAAAGAGATTTTGGATGTGCTTATAGAAGAAGATAAAGACATTGAGGGTCTTATAGACTCTATGGGTCTTGCACAGGTTTCGGATGATGGTGCTATTTTAGAGATTATCGACGGAATTATCGCTGCTAACCCTAAAAAAGTTGAGCAGTTTAAAGGTGGTAAAGAGAAACTCTTTGGTTTTTTTGTGGGTCAAACCATGAAAGCTTCTAAAGGTGCTGCGAACCCTCAGAAGGTAAATGAGCTTTTAAAAGAGCGTTTGGCTTAAGCTTTTCAATTCATACTTTTCTTATAGGACATTAGGAAAGTTCACTTTAGTACAGGTTTTATATTAATGTAGCTTTGAAATTCTTAGAATTATTATTACCT
>CACVAR010000315.1 GCA_902727905.1 uncultured Sulfurovum sp.
ATTTGCATACCGTAGTCAGCACCACCTTTATAGTGATCTTCAATGGTATTTGCCATGTACCCAACCGTTACAATTACTTCATCAAAACTGTGTTTTTTAAGTAACTCAAGTAAAAAACTCATAATTGGTCTCTCTACAATTGGTACCATTGGCTTTGGTAACATATAAGTTAATGGTCTAACACGTGTACCTTTTCCTCCTGCTAATATAACTGCTTTCATAATTTATTCCTTTTAAATTCTTTTATATTTCAAATACGAATGTGATTAAATTTCTATCTACTTCTATCTTTTTACATAGCAATACGGCTAACTTTAGACCTCTGCCATTTTCTGCGAGATAATCTAACTCTGTTGCTTCTTCTTTTGTTGGAAGAGGTGGAGAGCCTGTTCCTTCATCTTGAATAGAGACAATAACCTCTTCAGAGTTTTTCTGAAAAGTTAATGTTACTATTTTTGAAGCATCTAAACAGTTCCCATGTACAATTGCATTGGTTACAATCTCTTGGGTAATTAACAATATATTGTGTCTGAGTTTACTCTCAACACTGTCCCCAAGAAGCTTCTCAATCCATTCATATACCGTTTGAACTTCTTCAATTCTACTGTTTACAAGGAGAGTATCTTTAGGCATCATTTTTATCTCTTTATTTGTTATTAATTACAAACTTCAGAAATAGTAAAAATCTTATCTAATTGAGTAATTTCTAAAAGTTCAGTTGGTTGTTCATTTAATCCACAAAGTTCTAATGAACCATCAAGTGTTTTAAGATGCTTAAAGAGACTGATTAGAACACTTAAACCTGAACTATCTATGAAAAGAACTTGTTTAAGATTAATAATCAAATGAGTGTTTCCAGCTGAAATAATTTCTAGAATATTCTCTTTTAATCTTTTCATATTTAAAACATCTAACTTTTCTCGTTCAATTTCTACCATGGTATTATTACTATTATCTAGCTTTGTTGTCTTTGTCATTTTATTTCCTTTAGTATTGTTATAATAAATGATATAAGTATTTAACTTAAGTTTTATTTAACTTATTTGTTTTTGAATCTTCTTAATGAACTATTCTATGGGCATAAGTCTATTTTATAATATAATTAAACATTTTTTATAATTTAATAATAACTTAAAAAATAATTTTATATTTATTAGTTAAATTAAATTACTTATGATAGAATAAATAATCTGCAAAGAGAGAAGGAAAACCCATGAATGATAATATTAGACGTAATAAAATATTAATTGTAGATGATGAAATGTTTAACCTAGACTTACTCGAAATAGCATTATCCGACTTAAAAAATTCAAAGATTATACGCGCTACAAATGGATTTCAAGTACTTAAAACTATAGAAAATATGGATATAGACTTAATCATACTTGATATCTCAATGCCTGAGCTAGATGGAATGAAAGTTCTTCAAAAACTAAAAATTGAAGAAGAAACTTCTTATATACCTGTTATTGTAGTCACATCAAAAACTGAAGATAGATATAAAGCTTTGGAGCTAGGAGCTGAAGATTTTTTATCTAAACCAATTGATGTTATAGAGTTACGTTTTCGGGTAAACAATCTACTACGTTTAAAAAAATACAATGACTTACAGATTTCATTTAATCAGCTTCTTGAAGAGGAAGTAGCAAAAAAAGAAAATCTACTACGTAACCTTGCACATGTAGAACAAGAGTTAGAGTTAGCCAGAGAAATTCAACAAAGTCTTATTCCAAAAGTTTATCCAAAATCTGATACCTTAGATGTCCATGGTTCCTGTACTCCTGCTTTTGAAGTAGGAGGAGACTACTTTGATGTCTTTAAAACTGAAAGTGGTAAATATACAATATTTATTATCTCAGATGTTTCAGGACACGGTTTTGCTTCTGCTTTAGTTTCTATGCAATTTCGTACACTTATTCGATCTAAACTTATTAGTGAGCATAAAACATTTTCTGAACGTATCGAAGAGATAAACAATATTATGTGTTCTGAAAATGAAGAGGCTTCTATGTTTATTACTGGTCTATTTTTACGTTACTGTCATGAAACGCAAGTTATGGAATTTATTAATGCTGGACATCATACTCCTATTGGTCTTGAAAATATGGATTATAGTAGAGGGATTCCCATTGGAATTCAGGCTAACATGCCTTTTCCTACTTCAACAACCCACTTTACAAAAGGAAAACAATTACTACTCTATACGGATGGTATTATTGAAGAGGAAAATGCCAACAATGAGATGTATGGTAACCGAATCTATGAATTAAAAGAACGTACGAAGCTTTACAGTGCAAAAGAACAAACTCAGCTCATTCTAAAAGCATTTAACAATTTTATAGAACGTCAAAAAGATGATGTGACTATTTTAATTATTAAGGCAATTTAGTCTAAACAAGTAATTCCCTCCTTTATCACCTCTTTTTGTTCATGAATTGAAGCTAATAACTTTAAAACTTTATTTGTTAAATCCCAAAACTCCTCTGAACTTAATGTCCCATCACTGTACTCTACTTTCTCACAAATATCAGCCAGATGATTAATTTGTAATGAACGTAAAATACCCTTTAGTCCGTGCATTCTTACTTTTACTGCTTCTTTATTTTCTTCTTCAACGCTCACAGTAATTTGAGCTAAAATTGTCACGGTATTCATAACAAAAGAATCAAATAGCCGACTCAATACTTCATTGTTAAAATGCATAATCTTTTTTGCATTTTTTAAAGAGTCTAATAATTTTTCTAATTCACATACTTCTCCGGTCTGAATTACAAGACCAGCATCTTTTTTCTCTGCATACCTAAGTAAAAGGTCATGTAAGGTTTCAGGATGAATTGGTTTGCTAATATACTCATTCATCCCAACACTTAAGAAGTGTTCTTTATCTCCTTCTAAAGCATTTGCTGTTAATGCAACTATGGGTACATCTATATGAAGCTTACGTAACTCTATGGTTGCATCAATACCATTTAACACAGGCATATTAATATCCATCAAAATAAGATCATAATCTTTTTTCTGTACCATTAAAATAGCTTCTTCACCATTCATTGCAAAATCAGGGGTAATATTATATCTCATCAACATCTCATTAATCAATATACGGTTAATATCATAATCTTCAGCTATTAATATGTTTAATTGTAAATGTGGCTCATTCAGCACAACAACTTCTTCTTCAGTAGGCGTATAATTCAACTCTAAAATGGCATTGTAAAGCTCTGAAGGATAATCTGAAAAAGAACTAATATGGTAAACATTTTTATCAAGCTCTTCTTTAACCCTCTGTCCAATACTTTCTTGAATTAAAATTACATTATGTTCTTTTTGAATCAAAGGTTGACAATTCCATGATTCAAAAGTAATAACAATATGCTCAC
>CACVAR010000316.1 GCA_902727905.1 uncultured Sulfurovum sp.
AAATTTTTCTCTTTTTAAAGCTATTTTAACCAAAATAAGTCTGAATTCTCTTAAATAATTTTTATCTCTTATCTTTATTTTCATTATTATGACCAATTCTGTAGTTATACTTTATCTAACAAAAAAGGATAACACAATGAAAATATTAAAAACACTTCTAACTTTCGGTCTGCTATTTACGGCTACTATATCTAATGCTAATGATTATGCTCTACTCAACAATTACCCATTACTGAATGACATGAAAATGGCAAAAAAAGAGCAAGCACTTTTAAGTAACATGCGTCAACTTATTGCTGACCGTAAAAATAATAATAAAAATGAATTAAAGAAACAAAAAAAACTTTTTACAGCTATTATTATGGGTCTTTCAGAAGGAGATTCTAAATTAGGTCTACATGGAACCGAACTAGTATTTCTAAAAAATAAAATCAAAACCATTCAACTACTTTGGTCACAAGAAAAAAGTATTTTAAATTCAGCGATGAATAACAAGATGTATAAGAATGATGCTTACACAACAATTAGCCGAATTTCAACACATATGAATGATCTAAATAAACTATACAAGCAATCTTATGAAAAATATAAACAAAACTCAGTAATGAAGTCTCTGGTAAGCTCTTACATGAGAGGGTCAATTCAAACAGAACAAATGTATGCTATGAACATCATAAAATAAACACTAAGTATTAAAGTTCTATCTCTCGCTTAGTCCATTCTAGCTGACTAAGCTCCCTAAAGTAATGTTCCACTTCAAAAGAACCATTTTCCACTATCACCATGGCACATTCACTTAAGGGTTTTTCTCTTCCACATACTTCACCAGGATTGATAAACAAAGTTTCATTAGAGAGTGATGTTTCAAACATATGTGTATGCCCTGAAACAACGATATCTGCATCAGCAGACATGTAATATGGCATATGCATCATTTTAACTTTTAAATTTTCTATTGAAAAGTAATGAGGTTCTTGAAAAATATTATATTTACCATGTAAAGAGATTAATGAAGTATCATTGTTACCATAAACACAAGCGTAGGGTAAACCTGTCTCAACTAACATTTGAAGATGCTCTTCAAGCATAATATCTCCAGCATGTAATAGATAGTTAACACCTAAGTCACATAAATGGTCTACAGCCTCTTGATGAAGTGCTGTTTTCATATGTGAATCAGATAAGATTCCTATCTTAAGCTTTTGACTCATCTTCAGCTTTCTTTTCGTCTAACTTTTTCTCTTCCACTTTTTCTTCAGGTAAACCTTTTAGTTTATCTTGGGGAACAGCTTCTGACCATTTACACTTTTTATCGATACAGTCATATATTTCACCCGTTTTTAAAACTTTATGAACTACCATGCTTTCACACTCTGGACATTTTCTATCTTGTGGTTCACCATTTGAAATGAAACGACACTTTGGATAGTTTGAACAACCATAGAACTTACCACGTTTTCCCTCTTTCTCATGTAGTTTAGAGCCACATTTTGGACAAGGAACATCCAATTCTCTTGGAGGAACTAAAGGTTGTGCATTTTTACATTTTGGATAAGCTGAACAAGCATAGAATTTACCACGACGGCTATCTTTTATAACCATCATCTCACCACATTTTTCACATGGTCGGTCAGTTAACTCTGGTTCAGGGGGTGCATTTCCTTCGAGGTCAGTGGTATATTTACATTTTGGAAAGTTTCCACAAGCAATAAACTCTCCATAACGTCCTTTTCTACGAAGTAACTCATGTCCACACTTTGGACACATCTCACCGGTAGGAATCGCCATCTTTTGACTCTTAATTTTCTCTTTTCCATCTGTAATCTTTTTCATAAATGGATCATAAAAATCTGTTAATACCTTTTGCCAGTCAAGTTTACCTTCATCTACCTCATCAAGGTCTGCTTCCATATTTGAAGTAAAAGCAGAGTCAACTATCTCAGAAAAATGCTCTTCTAACATCTCTATAACAGTAAAAGCCACTTCAGTTGGATGAATTCTTTTTTTCTCTAACTCAATGTACTTACGTGTTTGTAAAATGGTAATAGTAGGGGCATACGTACTTGGACGACCAATGCCTAATGATTCAAGTTTTTTAATCAGACTTGCTTCATTATATCTTGCAGGAGGCTCTGTAAAATGTTGTTCAGGCTTAATGTCATCTAAAATAACTTTTTGACCTTTTTTTAATTCTGGTAAAAGTTTATCTTTTTCACTGTAACCAGTAACTCTATAGAAACCATCAAAAAGTAATTTTCGACCTGATGCTTTAAAAGTAGATTTTTCACCCTTAAAAAGTAAAGTCTGTGACTCTAAACGTGCTTCTGTCATTTGACAAGCTAAAAAACGGTTATAAATTAAACGGTAAAGTTTAAACTCATCAGCACCTAAATAATCTTTCGCCACCAATGGTGTAAAATCAACCCGTGTAGGACGAATAGCTTCATGAGCCTCCTGCGCACCTTTTGATGAGGTTACATAAGATTTTGCCTTAGGAGGCAAGTAATCATCACCAAAGTTGGTTTGAATATACTCTCTTGCAGAAGCCACAGCCTCTTTGGCTAAGTTCATACTATCTGTTCTCATATACGTAATCACACCCATATTACCTTTGTCAGTCTTTACCCCTTCATAAAGTTTCTGCGCTACCATCATGGTCTTTTTAGGTGAATACCCTAGCTGTGTTGAAGCTGCTTGTTGTAAGGTAGAGGTCATAAAAGGTGCTGGTGTTTTACTCTTTCGCTCTTTTTTCTCCAGTGATTCAACCACAAAATTCTCTTTAACAGCAGACTGAACAATTTCTGTTGCCATTGCCTCATTTTTGATGGTCATTTTATCCATCTTTAAACCATCAAAAGCATAGATACTTGATTCTATGTTTTTTTCAAAAAGTCCCTCAACTGTCCAATACTCTTCTGGTTTAAATGCTTTAATTTCACGTTCACGGTCAACAACAATTTTAAGAGATGAACTCTGTACACGTCCTGCACTCAGACCTTTTTGAATCTTAGATGCTAAAAGTGGAGAAAGTTTGTACCCTACTATACGGTCTAGTAATCTTCTTGCTTGTTGTGCATTTACTGAATCCATATCAATTTTACGTGGATTATCTAAAGCATGTTGAATGGCTGTTTTAGTAATTTCATGAAAAACAATACGTGGTAAAGACGCTGGTTCCTTTTTAATCGCCATAGCAATATGCCAACCAATGGCTTCACCCTCACGGTCTTCATCAGTTGCGATATAAACCGTTTCAGCCTCTTTAGCTAACTTTTTAAGTTCTTTAACTGTCGGATTAACTTCTCTAGGAATTGAATACTTTGGGACAAAGAGACCATCTTCTTCTACCGTAATACCAAATGAACTTTTTGGCAAGT
>CACVAR010000317.1 GCA_902727905.1 uncultured Sulfurovum sp.
ACAAAGAGACCATCTTCTTCTACCGTAATACCAAATGAACTTTTTGGCAAGTCTCTAATATGCCCTTTAGACGCTACAACTTTATAATTTCTACCAAGAAAAGCTGAAATCGTTCGGGCTTTTGCAGGTGACTCTACAATAATTAAATTTTTCATATACTCTTTGCACCATTAAATATTTTTTTGCATTGTAACGAAAAGCTTAGTAAAGTGCAACCATTATCCTCTATTTTTTGATATACTAAATAAAATTAAAAAACTTTGGAATCCTATATGTCTAGCTCTTCTCTATCTTATATTCTTATGACCTTATTAGTTTTTACAATTATTCTAGGCTTTTTTGCGATTCTTAATATCTTCTTTGGCCATACAGTAGATAAGAAGAAAACTGAATTAAGCAATAAAGCTGAATGTAAAAAAGTAGCACGCGCTCACAAGCGTAGACTTCGTACAGATTACTTTTGGTCAAATCATATGCGTTTTACTTGGATTACATTTTTCTTACTTTTTTTCATTGCTCTTGGATTTTCCATAGCTCATGAAGTCACAATCCTTCTTAGTCTTATGCTTGCACAAATTACCTACTATTTTTTTAAGTTTGCAAGAAGAAGCTATTTAGAATTTCCAGCAAAAGCTGCAGAGCGTCTAAAAAAATTTGAAACAGAGATAGAGGCTGCTGTAGAAGCTGAAATATGTTTTGATGCCGATAATATTCAAAGGTTTTCAAGTACAGATAAAGAGTTTGACACCAAACCAGAACTCTTCTCTTTTCCTACTAATATAACCAAAATCCAATTTCCACCTTATGAAACAAGACCACCTAAACAACCAATTATTGCTACTCGAAAATTAGAATATTTGGTTTTATCTAGAGAATATTTTAGTATCTGTAAAGGTGCATCGACCTTTAATCTTTTAGATCCAGCACGAGCACCAGTACCTAAAAAATGTGTTGAGCTTCCGGGAAAAGCAGGAGAATGTCAAGAGTATTACTATTCACAAATCCGTAATGTCTTTTATGATGATGCTGATGAATCAATCCACATTACTTATAATGATGATGAATTAGAAGACATTAGATTCCCATGTAAAAAAATGGCTGCAAATCGAAAAGATGCTATGAAAGCCCTTAAAGGAAAACTACGTCTCACTGAACGTCAAAAACTTCGTAAGATTGCTGAGCATGATAAATATGAAAAGATTTTAAGTAGACGAAACAGTGATGAAGAAAATAAAGATGATAAACCATCTAAATAGCTATCTAGTTCAAACATAAGGAAAAGACCAATGAGAAAACTTTTATTACTTACTATAACTGCTTCCCTAGCCTTTAGTTCTAACATATTTATTGATCCAAAAACTGATTTAACTTGGCAGGATAATATTACAACTAAAGATACTGAAATAACTTGGGATAAGGCTAAGTTTTTTTGTAGTGTATTAAGACTCAATAACCATAATGATTGGCGACTTCCAAGTGTTAAAGAGTTAGAGACTATTATTGAAATAAGTCAACATGAGACAAAGGATGGTAAAGGTTTTAAATACATTGGGGATGATGGATACTATTGGTCTGGTACTGAGCATGAAACGCAAGAAGAGTTTGCTTGGATAATGAACTTTAAACGTGGGTACGAATACATCAACTACAAAACTTATGAACGTTTCGTTCGTTGTGTACGTGGAGAAATGAAAAAAATTGAATAAAAGAAGCTTTAGCTAAAACGCTAAAACTCTCTCAATCATCCAAAAAGAAGCCAATCCACCAATGGCATAAACCATTACCATAGTCATTAAATTCATTTGCTTTACTGCTAAAAATCGTTGAAGTAATAGAGCAACAAGAACTACAGCAAATACAAATATTAATTGTCCCAATTCAACACCAATATTAAAGAAAAGTAATGCCAATGTTATTGCCTCTTCTGGTACACCCACTTCAGCAAGCGCTCCTGCAAACCCAAAACCGTGTAAAAGTCCAAATATAAAAGCAACAATCCAAGGGGATTGTAAAGTCAGACTACTTTTGCCTTTCTTCTCATTAACTACTTCTAAAGCTAAAAAAACAATACTCAATGCAATGATAGCTTCAACAGGTCCTTGTGGCATAGAAACGAGACCTAAAGTTGCTCCTGCCATCGTTAAACTATGGGCTAAAGTAAATGCTGAGATTGTCCATAAAAGTCGTGGCATATTTTTCACAATAAGTAAAAGTAAAAAAACAAAAAGAAGATGATCATAACCCATCAAAATATGTGTAATACCCAACCATGCATAAGTTTGTACTATTTGGATGCGTGATGCAGCTTCTTCTACCATATAAGTGCTATTTGCAACATTGAGCAATGCTGACTGAGAACTATTATCTAAAAATTCTAGACGTAAAAGTAAATCTGTTTTTTGGCTTTCTAAGCCCTCAAGTTCAATTGTTTGACCTTTAAGCGTTTGGGTACATTCCAAGTCGTATCGTTTTATATGTGATGTATTTAAAACTTGTGTAGTAGCTTCACTCTTAACTGTACACACTTTAATGTTTTTAAGTTCTACACTGGGCTTTTTCTTTGCTTCTACTACTGTCTTAATAAGTACACCATAACGATGTTCACCTTTCTCTACAATCTCAACATAAGCAGGCTTCACCCCATCTGCCTGAAGTAAGACTATAAAAAAAGTAAAAAATAAAAATATTCTCATCAACACTTCTACTTCTTTTCTATATTAATACTATATTCTGATTTAATAGCTTCATATATAACTTTATTTTTCTCTGCTCTTTGTGCATTTAGATAGTCTTCTTTTACTTGCTCTTTAACTTTTTCAAAAACTTGTAGTTTGGGTATCATTTTACTTGTTATGTATACTTCATGTATACCATAGTCAGATTCTATTTTTTCTGGTTTTTCATCCACTTCTAACTTAAAAAGTTCTTCTGAAAATGACCTTCCAAAGATATTACTAGCTTCAAATTCACTAAGCGTATACTCTTTTTCAAATTTTTCTGTACTTGGGTTCATTAAACTTTGAGTGAAAGTTATCTTAGCTTCTTGTCTATAATCTTTTGGATTATCTATCATAAACTTTTCTAAAACTTCATCACTAGGAGTCGGAAATTCTTCCGTATCATAAAGAACAAACTCCATTTTTTTCGCAAGATGACTTCTCATGTCTGCATCATTTTTATCCAAACCTATTTTTAGAGCCTCTTTATACAAAATAGTTTCATAAATCTCTTGGTCTACAAGCTTTTGTTTCTCTTCTTCTGTCAAAATACTCAAAAGCTTTTCCTCTGAATCTTTAGTCAACTGTTCAATTCTATTTTGAGAAATCACAATACTATTTTCTGTCTCTTCAAGATCAGCAGTATAAAAATAAAATAGAAAGAGTAATCCACCAAGTACAAGAAAGTGTACTAATGGTTCATTAAGTAATTTTTTTAACACATTATTTACCTTATATAAGTTTAGAAAATTCACATTTTTGGGGAATATTCTACCAATCAAATCATTATATCAAAAAGCTACTAAACCCATATAGAGTATTCAGCTAGCTGGGTTATAATAATTCAATTAAACCTAAAGAAAGGGATACTAATGCATAAGAAAATATTGATTTCCACAACTTTATTACTTGCATTCAATCTATTATTAACTGCTTGTACAAACGAAGCAAAAGAAGAAAGTCCTACGGAGAAAGAAAAAACTACTCCTATAAAACTAAACTGGGGTAATGACTACCATAAAGCACTGGAAATAGCAAAAAAAGAAGATAAAATGGTCTACCTTTTTATTGGTGCAGATAAATGTGTCCACTGTGATAGATTTAAAGAACAAACACTTTCAAATGATGAACTTATAGAAACCATGAAAGAAGACTACGTCTTACTCTATATGTCAAGAGATAGACACAATATTCCAGAAGGATTTGAAAGGTATGGTGTCCCAATGCACTATTTTCTAACAGCCGATGGTAATGTAACAGCACATATTGTAGGAAGTAGAGAACTCGCTGGCTGGTACGATGTACTAGATGAAATTGATTTAATGAATGAGTAATAGATGAAAACTTTTAATAAACTACCCGAACCTGAAAATATACAAGAACTAATTCAAAGTACTTTTCAAATAGACTTTCCACTAGCTGGTTCTTGGGGCTATGATGAAAAAAATGCAACCATAATTAACGAACTACCTTCCAATATGCCTCTACTACAATTACAACATACTGTTACCTCAATCCGTGCACATTTAGAAATGAATATCACTCAAAATGAAGAAGATAGATATGGAGGCATAAATGCAAATGAAAAGTCACGTGAACAAATTAAAAAAGATGACGCGATTTATGACAAAGTAAGCTATGAAATAACAGCCATAAAAGAAGATCGATACAATGCTTTTATAAAGGAATATAAAGAGGGTTATGAGCAAAAAGGCTTTAATTTAAATGAACATTTTCAAAGAAGAAAAGAAGCCACACTTGTTCGAGAAGTTACACACTACTTTGAAGTGAGTCACGCAAACTAAAAAAATAAAAAGAGCGTTTTTTAAGCTTTTTTACTTTTAAGCATCTGTTTCTTAATATAATTAATATTCTTTTGCGTCTTTCTCGTAAAAGAGTGTTCCTTTCCAAACTTTTTTTGTTGTATTTTTAATGCTTTATCTAACTGCTCTAATGCTTTTGTATTTTTATCTTGTTGAAAATAGATCAACCCTATATTGCTATGTGATAATGCAACACTATAATGGTTTTTACCCAGTGCTTCTTCTCTAATTTTTAAAGCCCTATGATAATAATCTAGTGCTTCCTTATACTTTTCCTCTTTACGATAAACCCCAGCAATATTATTGTAAGTTATTGAAGATGAACGATGATTCTTACCAAAAAGTTTCTCTTGTACTTTTAAGGATTCAAAATAGTACTTAAGTGCTTGATCATACTGCTTTAACTTATTATATACCCCACCCATATTGTTATACATGGATGCCAAAGTTGAATCATTTTTTTCTTCCAATCTTTTTTGTCGTTTTAAGGCTTCAAAATTGTATTTTAATGCCTCTTTATACTGCCCTATCTTTTCAGAATAATATCCTGCCTTAGAGTAACTAATGATTGTTTCAGGAGCATCTTTACCTAAACTTTTTAAATCTTCATCTAATTGTTTAAGTGTGTATCTTAAAGCACTTTTATAATCACCTCTTTTTTTAGCTGCTTCTGCAAGATTATGATTGGGTCCATGGGCTAGTGCCAATGTCCAACCTAAAAAGATGATACCAAATAATAAATTTTTCATTTATTCCCTCGTATAAATAAGTTATGGATTGTAATTAATAATTATAGTAGCATGAAAAAAAATCAAACCAGTATTCAATACCAATTTGATTTTTTTTCTTGAATTGAAAATCAATTCAATATTGATACCATTAGCAAAATAATGCTAATGAATATCCTATTTTACACAGACTCTACTGCAGGTACACTTGGTACACTCGGTACACTTGGTACTTCAGTACTTTCAGTCTTAGCTGCATCAGCTGCTTCAGTATTAACTTCTTCAGTTTTTTCAACTTTAGTTGGCTCTACTGTTTGAGCTTGTGCTGCTTCTGCCTCAGCTTTTGCTTTCGCTGCAGCTTCTTTTTTAGCTTTTTTCTCTGCTTCTAAAGCAACATAATCAATCAAGTCATCTTCATCATACATTTCAAGTTCTTCGTACGATCTAAATACATTTTGTGGACTTAAGATGTAATATAAATCTTTCTCTCTATACTCGTCAAGTGTAACTTCTTTTGTAATGAAATCAGCAATAACACCATCTTCCATTTTTTCAAGTACTCTATCTGTTAAGATTGAAAAGTATTTAACTGACTCATCTGCTGCTGTTTTATCCGTAATAAACCCATGTCCTGGTACTAAATAGTCCCACTCTCTAGCTCTAATAGAGTTAATAGCATTAATTTGTCCGATAACTAAACCATCTCTGTTCGAAGTAACTCTACCATTCATAACAACATCAGCTGCTAAAACAACTTTGTCATCTGGTAAATATAAATACCAATCTTCTTCAGAGTGTGCATAACCAACTTTAACATACTCAAGATTAACACCAGCGATTTTAAGCTCAACTGTATCATCGTGTGCTTCATCTGTTAATGCAAGAACTGTATCTCTAGTAGCATTCTGATAAAGTGCTTTTATCATTCTTGTTTGCATACCAGGATAGTCTTTACCTTCTATATGTCTAGGACCGAAGTAGTTCTCATTAATAGAGTGAGCACCAATGATTTTAGCACCATGTACTTCTTTATAGTAGTTATTACCTAACCAGTGATCATCATGTTCATGACTAATAATAACTGTTTTAACAGGCATATCAGCAATCTTCTTCATTTCTGCGTAAGCTTGCTTAGCAAATATGTATGAAGGACCTGAATCCCATGCAATCCACTCAGTATCACCTTTGATATAACAAGAGTTTGACATATCTCCAGCGTTCTCTTTTGTTGGCATTTCCATTGCACCGAAAAAACACCATACTCTATCACTGATCTTTACAGGCTTTAAGTTATAGTTCCAATCTGGACCCTCACCCACTCTTGATGGAACCCATTCATTAAGAATGAAGTTTCCATCAATATCGAGTTTGTTAGGGTTTTCGACAGTAACAGACTTATTGAAAATAAAGGGCATTGATATAACAAATGCTAGTATCAATACTATACTTAATATTTTTTTCATAAGTATCCTTATTTAATTTTTTTCTTTCCTGTCACTTTTTTACCATCATGCATAGTAAGTTCGAACTCTAAAGAGTCACCCTTTTTTGCACCTGTAAATTCAAACTTCATTAATGGATCTTCTGACATAAATCCACTTGTACTTGCTTCAAATACAACTTTGTCATTTGCTTTTCCAACAATCTGAGCAATATACTCAACTGAAATATTCTTTTTTTCAGCTTCTTCTTTATCAGCCATTAGACTTTTGAACATTGCTTTTACTTTAACAACACCATCTTTTTCTTTTGCTTTGATTTTCATCGCTTTTTTAGCCATCTTGTATCCTTTTACTTTATTTTATTTTATTTTTTCTTAGTTAAAACGTGGATGTGATTTGTATCACCCTCCACAACCACCAATAGATACATCGATCTCTTTGTTAAGAGTATGAAGTTTTCCATCTTTAGTCTTAGCAACAACAGTAACGTAAGCTGTTTGTCTCATTTTAACTCTGAATGAATAGTCTACTTTCTGACCTTCTGGAACTGTAAATACTACAGTAGCAGCTCTAGGGTTTGCATCTTGAAAAAATGCGATAGTTTCAATGTCTAAATCACTTCTAAGACGAATTGGAATAGAACCACCATTTTCTGCTAATTTAGGAGCAGTCATTTTGATTTTATCAGTTACTGCAGTTAACTTATCTGGTCCAGAAAATACTTCTTCTCCAAACATTTCTTTAATTGCTTCTGAAGACTTTTCAGCTTCCCATGCTTTTGGCTTAGTTTCTCTAAAGTTAACAGCCTGTAAGCTTCCTGGTACTAGTACTGCAGCTGCTGCTACAACACCCATAGTTAAAAAATTTCGTCTTTCCATTATCTTTCCTTTATGTTAAATTGGACTTATAAGATAGTTTATCTTATAAGTATTATAATATTGACTAATCGTGTAAAAACAGTGTCAGTAGTCCTAAGACTACTTACTTGCCTCAATCATATAGTCAACCATCTGTTTAATTTTATCATCTGGTAACGAAGTTCCACCTTTTGCAGGCATTCCGTTAATTCCATGAATTGTGTTATGATAAACTTTATCTAAACCTTTTTTCATAACAATATCCCAAGCAGCTTTATCACCAACAGCAGGAGCACCCATTGCGTCTGTCTTATGACATAAAACACAGTTTGCTTCATATGCTTCTTTACCTGGATGAGCATTCTCATCTTTTTTCTTTGGTGGTAAAGTTTTGTCATAAGCATAAGGAGGAGTTACATCACTCATTTCATACTTAATTTCCATTACAGCTGCTGGTGTTTTACCATCTGGTCCACCTGGATCTTTACAATCTGTCATACATCTTGTACCAGCACCAATGTTTTTAGCACGGTCTGCATAGAATGCTCTAATGTCTTCAATTGCATTAGGTCCATCAATGTTTGGATAGAATCCATCTCTATTTGGCAGAACAACTTTTGCAAGTTTTTCTTTGTTTAGAACATACTCATCATCCATCTCTTCACCATCAATCTCAATCTCATTTTGAGCAAGAATATAAGCAGTGATAGCATATGTTTCATCATTACTTAAAGATTTAGGGTGAGCATATGGCATTGCATCTCTAATGTAAGTAAATAGTGTTGTTGCAACTGGCCAGTATGTTCCAACTGTTCTCTTTGGTGCATCCGTACTACCATAAACTCTTTGGTTTTTCAATGTAATAATAACACCGTTTTCATCTTTGTCCATGTTACCACCAGAAAGTTGAGGATAACCAGAACCACCAGCACCAAACTCACCGTGACATACAGCACACTGTGCTTCATAAAGTTCATCACCAAGCTCTACAGAACCTTCACCTTCTGGTAAACCTGAACCATCTGGTAGGGCATCTAAGTCCCATGCTTTAATCTCATTTGCTGTAGCTGCTCTACCAGGATTAACACCCTTAGTACTTTGCGTATTGTATCTATATGCTGTATAAATACCATTTTCTCTTGGGTAAGTTACACCACCATCTAAAGCACCAGGCTTTGATGCATATACACCAACTGTTGCAGAGTTCGAAGTCTCAGCAGCAGCTTTTTTACTCTCTTTAGCACCATCTTTGCTTTCAGCAGCACATGCCGTCATTACGGAAAATGTTACACCTGCTACCAGTACCATACCAATAGTTGTTAATTTACGATCTAACTTGAACATTACTTACCTTTCCCATATCTGTTATTTTCCATGTCATAATGGCATTTCTATGATAAACACCCTCAACACCTACAACAGCTTTTTCTTGGTTAACTGTCGGTTGAACATTATCAGAATCATCATAAGAACGACTTTGTAATAACATTGGTTTACCATCATACTTATGCATGTATGAGAACCTTGTCCATGCTTTTGGAAGAACCAAACCTTTAAGCTGTGCTTCAACCCAATTTTTTCCACCATCAAAAGAGATATCTACACCCTTAATAGTACCATGACCAGTCCATGCAAGACCTTCAATCTCAACTACATCACCTTTTTTAAGATCTGTCCAATCTCTCTCAGGACAAGGATAAGTAATAACAGAGTTTACTTCATTTGCATAGAAATGCTGAATCGCTTTTCCACTCGCAGTTAATGCAGTATACTTAGAAGTCTCTTCTTTTGCATACCATGGTTTGTCACCAAACTCAAGTCTCTTTAACCATTTAACACAAAGGTTTGCTTCCCAACCTGGTAACATTAAACGAACAGGATATCCTTGCTCATTACGTAATGCCTCACCATTTTGTCCCCAAACAATCATAGCGTCATCAAGTACTTTTTCAACAGGTACTGTTCTACTCATTTCTGAACCATCAGAACCTTCAGCAAGCATCCATTTAGCTTCTGGCTTAAGTCCAAGCTCATCAAGAATTGTTTTAAGACGAACACCAGTCCACTCAGCACAAGACATCATACCCTTAGCCATCTGTAAAGAACCAAACTGTGGTCCTTTCCATTCAGCTGCTGAGTTAGATGGACATTCCATAAACAAAATTCTACTTTCACTTGGGTATCTTTTCAACTCATCTAATGTAAGTACAATTGGCTTTTCAACAAGTCCATGAATCATAAGTCTAAATTTATTTGGATCAACTTGTGCAACACCATTATGCGTACGTGTAAAGTGCAGTCCATTTGGTACAATAATTCCTGAAAGATCAGCTAAAGGAGTCATTGAGATAGCAGCATGCATATCACCAGCTGAAGACATAAGTGGAGAAGTTCTTCTCACAACATTATGCTCATATAGTGGTGGCATACCATAAGGGAATTTATTTACCTCGTGTCCTAATGTAGTTCCCCACTTTACATGATGCATGATGTTTTCATCATCTGCAAGCACTGTGTTTGGTACAAGCATACTTGTAGCTGCAATAGTACCAACAGACGCTGTTGTCTTAAAGAATTCTCTTCTACTAGTAGAATCTAATTCTTCTGTTTCCAATGTTTTATTCACATTCTCACCTTTGTTTTTAGATTTTTATAATTTCAGGAGTCTTTTACTCTCCCTCCAAATATCTTAATCATCACTTTTATGAACTAAAATTTATGATTAACATAAGTTATAATAATTATTATAACGTTAAGATTTTAAATACTTTCCGAGAGATATAAAGAAAAAAGAACTTTCTTTATATCATGTTACTTGTAGAAACAATGATAATAATGGTTTATCAAATCCATATTAACAACTTATTTTTCAAATAAACCTAGTATAAAATCTAAAATTTTTCTCACTATTAGAATTAAACTATATACAATAAATGTATAGAAAAAAGGATGAAAGTAGTTTCCTTGACTCACCAAGAGTTCTAACCTTAATAAAGGATCACTTAATAAGTCACCATGCGATATTAAAGCCAATACAATAAATATGGCAAAATAAAAAAGGAGTTCCCTTTTTAAAATACTTTTAAACTTTTCCATCACTCTCTACAGTTGTATTCTCTTCCGTTTCACTCTCAGATTCTTCATCTTCTGTTAAATCTCTCACTAACTCAAGACGTTTAGACTTTAACTGTTCTAAAATTTGTTCTCCAATTTCTTCTCTATCTTGCCAATCTGACTCTTCAAAGATATTAAAAAGCTTTTTAAAGTACGCATAGTGACTATCACCACTTGTAACTTTAAAAAAGAAAAACCGTCGAAAACTTATATCATTAATATCACAAACAGCAATTTTTTTGTGCTGACCCTTAGGATAAACTTCTTCCTTAATATACTTTGAAAAAAAGTCAGCTTCAATGAACCAATTATATAAGTTCAAGTCTGAAGATTTTAAAAGCTCATATGTCTGTGCATCTTCTTCAGAAATTTCTACTTGATATAAAGTTTCATCTAAGTCAAACGTATCGAGTTCTTCATTGTATTTTGCTAGTTCAAATTGTATTTGCATATTTAATCCTGACTCTCTAAACTATTATGCTCTACCAGAAAGCATTCCGTACATTGTCATAGGTTTTAATGCATAAGCTTTCATTAACCAGAATATCCATCTTTCAACAGTTGGATCTAATGGGAATGAAGGTGTAGGTTTAACTGTCCAGTCAAACTCTGCAAGCATAACTGTACCAATATCTGTAATCAATGGACAAACGGTATAACCAGCATACTTACCTTCCAACTTCTTCTCATTCATATGTGCAATAAGATTGTCTGCAAGTACTTTGTACTGTTTTCTAACAGAACCACCTGTTTTTGCCATTGGTAGCTGAGCAACATCACCAATAGAAAATACATTCATGTATCTAATATGTTGAAGTGTCTCTTTGTTTACTGGTACCCAACCTGCAGCTGAACCTAAATCAGACTCTGCAATCTCTCTTGGCGCAATGTTTGCAGGTGCAATATGTAAGAAATCATAAGGTACTCTCTTCTTTTCACGCTTAGGAATAACTTCGAAATCTTTCATAACTGGATCCCAAGGACCTTTTTCTTGCCACTTAGCATCAAAAACAGCAATCTTATTTTCTTTATCTACTTCAATAAGATTGTGTCTGTAGTGATATTTAATGTTCTCTCTCGCAAACTGACCAACGATAGCATCGTGATATTCAGGTACACCAAACATTGCTCCACCATTTGGATAGAAAGTAAGTTCAGCATTTTCTCTAGCACCAGCTTCTTTAAGTCTAGCATTTGTTAAATAAACAATTTTCTTTGGTGCTCCACCACACTTAATTGGTGTATCTGGGTGTGTGAAAACAAACTCAGTTTTCTTACCAGATTTAGCTTGCTCAATATACTTTTGCATAATTTCCCAAGTCTTTACAGAACCTTGTTCTGTATAGATAGAACAAATACTGTCTCCCAAAGCCTCCATAAGTTTATCATTGTTACCACCACTTAAAGCACGACCAGCTTCTTCTAAACCTTTAATTCTTTCAAAGTCAAGTTGTACACCTGTAGCAAGAATTAAGTAGTCATAAGAAACAACTTGTCCAGCATCAGTTGTTAATTGGTTTTCTTGTGGGTTAAAGTAGATAGCTCTTTCAGGAATTAGTTTAACACCTTCTGGAAGAAACTCGTCTGTATCATACATGATGTCATCTTTTTCCCAAAGCCCAGCTGCAATCATCGTGTATCCTGGCTGATACGAAACTGATTGTGGATTTGGTTCAATAATAGTAATATCAGGGTTAGACATTTTAAGTGTTAACCTAGCTGCAGTACTTACACCTGCTAAACCACCACCAATGATAACAATTTTACCTTTAGCATCAGTTTTAACGATCTTTTCTTCTTCAGCACTTGCTGTTGAAGTACCCATAAGAAGCCCTGCTCCAGAAAGACCTGCTAACTTTAAAGCATCTCTTCTGCTCATACCATGTTTAGATAGATCTTTATCCATCTCCAATAACATTTTGTCAATATACTGCTTTTCCATCTTTACCCTTTATTTTAGACCACTGATATATTCAGCAACTGCGTCAATCTCATCCCAAGAAAGATCTCTAGTCGGCGCTCTCATTGCTGCACCATAACCATACTTATTAAGAGGCTGATAATCTTTATCTTCCACTCCACCTCTGTACTCTTTAATGGTTTTAGCTAATTCTTTAGCATCCATACCGGCAATCTCTTGATACTTAATCTGTGCTGGAAACCCATCAAAACTTGTCTGTTTCCCATCTGTACCATGACAGCTTGCACATTCTTGTACATAGATTTTATCACCTTGAGGTGGTAATAGTAAACCTGGCTTATAGGGTACTTCTGTGCCCTCAGAGGCAACAAGAGCAATGCTAGCCAATAGCATAGGAAGAATTATTTTTTTCATTTTAAACCTTACTTTGTAAATTTTTACTACCATAGTCGATAGAAACTTAAGTTGCCAAGTATAATATTTTTTGATGATAATTGTAAAGTAAACTTATTAATATATTAGATTATTATCAAAAAAATTCCATTTAGTAACTTATTTAGTATTTTATAAATTGTAGGTTAGATTGCAAAAAGAAAAGATTTTTCTTTAGAAGAAGAGATTCTTAATTATCTCTAATGTTATTAAGTTAAACTGTTAAAATAAAACTCACATTTAAAGAATGAACTAAATATGTTCTTGAGTTAATTAACTCAAGAACATATTAACCAAATTTAATATTGTGCCTCATCTGGATCATAATCACCATCAGTTGCTCCTGCATCCATCATACCATACATTAATGAACGAACATTCTTTGCCATTTCTAACATTTCAGGAGGAAGAGGTTGACCACCATAAATCATTAATTCCATCGCCATAGTATATAACCATCTATTACCTTCATCATCTTCAACAATTAAAATTCTACAAGGCATAAATGAACCAAATGAGTTGTTATAAGCAATAAATTGTTCTGCTACTGAAGGAGCACAGAAAGATAAAATTCGAATGTATCTTTTTCCACCTGGGTCTTTAATACTACTCTTAATAGACATTTTAGCATCACCAACCATTAAAAAGTTGTTATCTCCAGCAATACCTATCATATTATCAATTGCATCTTCAGTAGATACATCATCATTGATTTTTACTTTTCTAACCATGGCTTCACCACTACTACCTGTATCAAGAACTTTCTCAAACATGTTCATATAATGACCCATTGCATCTGGGTGTAATTTGGATACTTTACCCATCATACCTCCAAAGTTTATCACTAAATAAGCCAACACGATTAAGGCTATAGCACCGATAACACTCAAAATAGTTTTAAGCATCTTCACTCCTTTTATTATTGTTTTAATAAGTGCCGATTATAACTAGAGTTTTATTTATTTCACGTTAAGATAAATTTAAATGAATAAAAATTTTTATAGGGAAACTATTGTTACACAACACTCATTTTTATACTCTTCCTAAAAGCCTAATTTCCACAATTATTCCACAATGAGCTTTTATACTCCTACTGTACTGATTATTATAGATATTTTTAATCAATTTTTATGATTAAGTATCAATTTTTACAATACTTATTGATCCATTTAATTAAAAAATGACTCAAAAGTAAACTACTCCCCAACATTAAAAGGATTTCAAATGGAAAGAAGAAAATTTCTAGGTTTAGGTTTAGCAGCAGCTACACTTGTACCAGCTAGTTTAAGTGCTGTTGATTTTAGAGCTACAAAACCAGCTGCATGGTCAGCAACAACTGTTGCAGATGCGATTAAAGCACTTTATGGTGATATAAAAGCTGAAGAAAGTGGTATTAAATTAACTGTTCCTAAGAAAGCAGCTAACCCTGGAGCTGTACCTGTTAAAATTAAGTCTAAAATTCCAATGAAGTCAATTACAATTCTTCAAGATGCTAACGCTGCGTCTGCTGTAGCTACTTACACTATGGATAAAGATACTATAGTTGATCTTTCAATAAAAATAAAAATGGGTAAACCAGGTACTATTACTGTTATTGGTGAAGGTCAAGATGGTAAATTCTATTCTGTCGCTAAGAAAGTAGATCTTGGAGAGGCTTGTTAAATCACCTCTTATTAGTATCATAAACAAGTATATTTAAAGAAAAATTGAAAAATTGAAAAGGAATAAAAATGAAACTTAAAGCAAAATTAAAAGGTGATGTACTCAAATGTAGTGTACAAGCTGTACATGAAATGACAACAACAGTTGCTGCAAAAGAAAATGGTGGTGAAGCAAACTATATTACAAACATAGTTGCAAAAGTTGGTGATAGAGTTCTTATAGAGGTTTCTACAAGTGAATTTGTATCAAAAGATCCTACTTTAAAATTTCAAGTAAAAGCTAATGGAATTAAATCAGGTGATAGTATGGAAGTAACCTGGACTGACAAATCTGGAAAAACGAAAACTGATTCAACAAAAGTTAAATAAGTAAACCTTAACTTTCCACTTAACAACTCTTTTAATAGAGTTGTTAAAGTAAATAAATCTTAGCCTCTTTTTCTATAAATCCAGCTTCTACTACTTTTACAAAAATCCCTCGATCCTCTTTTAAAAGAGATGGCAATGTCTGATCAATAGAAGATAGATGTTCACAGATTGTACAATTTTGAGTAATTTCTACCGTAACTTCACCAAGTTTCAATCTGCTACCAACAGAGAGTTCATAAGGGTTATAATCTATTAGAATATTTTCACCTAATACACCATAAGACATTTCAATGCCATTTTTGAGTGCCAACTCATAACTATCAAGACTTGTTAATAATACTGAACGTTCTAGGCTTTTAGCATAAAACTTATCATCTATTACCCCATCTCTATCTAACTCAAGAATAGTTCTATTGAATCGTGTCGATTTTCCTCTCTGTGACACAAAAAGTTCTACAACTTGACCTACACTTTCACTCATTAATATCTCCTACCCAAACATTCCAGTCATCTATTAAATACTTTTACATTAGTGTAACCTACTTCATGTAAAGCCATCATGACAAAAAAGCTTTTTGTACACCAGACATACAATAAACATAGCTATAATAGTTTTAAGAGGTTAATTCTATTTTATACTGATTGAGAAATAAGTACACCCTCAAGTAGTTTGTCAATATCGCCATCTAAAATAGCTTCAACATTAGAATATGGAATGTTAGAACGCGTATCTTTTACTTGCTGATAAGGAGCCATAACATAAGAGCGAATCTGATGTCCCCAACCAATATCACTTTTTTCTACACCATCTAATTTAGCTTGCTTCTTTTCCATCTCATACTCGTAAAGACGTGACTTAAGCATTTTCATAGCTGTAGCTTTATTTTTATGCTGACTTCTATCATTTTGGCATTGCACCACAATATTTGTCTCTATATGAGTGATACGTATGGCACTTTCTGTTTTATTAACATGTTGGCCTCCAGCACCAGATGCACGATAGGTATCAATACGTATATCCTTATCTTCAACAACAATATCTACATCATCATCAATCTCAGGAGAAACCATCACTGAAGAAAATGAAGTATGACGTTTAGCATTAGAGTCAAAAGGAGAAATACGTACTAACCTATGAATACCATTCTCAACTTTGAGATAACCATAAGCATTTTCACCTTTAATCATAAAACTCACATCTTTAATACCAGCTTCATCTCCAGCTTGATAATCAAGCCCTTCAACTTTAAAACCTTTTCGTTCAGCCCAACGTAAATACATTCTATAAAGCATATTAGCCCAATCCTGAGATTCAGTACCACCAGCACCAGGGTGAATAGAAATAATAGCATTTCTAGCATCATTCTCCCCACTCAGCATCATTTGTACTTCCAACGCATCAATACTTTCATTTAAGCTCTCTGCATCCATGTACAACATCTCTAAAGTTTCATCATCCGATTCAGACTTTGCCAAATCAAAATACTCAACAGCATCTTCAACAGAAGTTGTTGCGAACATGTACTTTTCTAATATTCTCTCAATTACGGTCTTCTCTTGAGAAATAACAGAAGCATTTTTAGCATCATTCCAAAAATCTGGATCTTGTTGTAATTCATTAATAATATCTAAACGTTCGTACTTCTTATCAGGTTTAACTATATTTTTAATATTCTCTATTTTAATGCTAAGTTTCTTTAATAATTCACCATATTCATAAGCATCCATATATTAATCCATTCATCTTTTTTATGTGACATTCTAGCTAAATAGTACTAATAAGAAGTTCAGAGAAATAAAGTAAAAAAGGGATAATCAAAAGTTTAAAGGGTAATAAAAAGAAAGAAAGAAATCAAAGAGGCAGCGACCTACATTCCCAATCCAGACAGGATAAGTATTATCGGCGATGGGAGGCTTGACTTCT
>CACVAR010000318.1 GCA_902727905.1 uncultured Sulfurovum sp.
TTTGCTAAACAAGCAACACAAAATAACTATGTACGAGAAGCAGACAAGATTAAAACGCTTATTGCTCCAACTATCATGGGAGATAAGTTTAAAATGGTACACTTTAAGAAATAATTTAGGAGTAGGGATGTCAGCAGAAAAAAGAGCAACCATTATTGCTTCCATTGTAGCAACTTGTTTAACACTACTTAAATTTATCATTGGTATTGCTTCAGGTTCGGTAGCTGTTTTAGCATCAGCTATTGATTCTTTACTGGATACACTTATATCGATCTTTAACTTTTTTGCCATTAAAAAATCAGAAGAGAAAGCAACCAAAGAGTTTCAGTATGGAAAAGGAAAAGTTCAAGCCATTGCAGCTGTGATAGAAGGTGTGGTTATTACTTTCTCTGGACTTTATATTATGTATGAAGCTGTTCAAAAAGGCATTCATGGAAATGAGACAACGCTGTTAACTCCTGCAATTATCGTGATGCTTATTTCTATAGTAGTTACTTTTGCTTTGGTTCGTTATTTACTATCTGTGGCGAAAAAGACAGATAACTTAGTTATAAAATCTGATGCACTACATTATCAAACCGACCTTTGGGCAAATTCAGCAGTTTTACTTGCTTTGGCTGTGGTATATTTCACTGGTTGGGAGATAGTAGATGCGATTTTTGGTTTTGCTATTGGAGTTTACATTATCTATTCGGCTTATGAAATAATTGTTGAAGGGATAGAGATACTTTTAGATAAGGCTTTAGAGGATGAAATAGTCGAGGCGATTCATAGTATTTTAGGAACTGACGAAGAGGTAACTTCATATCACTGGCTAAAGACCAGAACAGATGGGTCGACAAATTTTGTAGAGTTTCACCTGGTCTTTCATCCAAAAATGTTTTTATTGGATGCTCATAGAATTTCAGACCATATTGAAGAGAAAATTCGCTCTTTGGATTCTAAAAAAGACTGGATGATTGTTCCTCACTATGATCCGTATAATGATGAGTTTTTTAATGAAGAGTATGCTCCTAAAAGTTATTAGTCAATGTCTCAGTTGATATATCTTCTATCTCCTCTAAATAAAGAGGGGACACTTTCCCTCCCTATGATTTCTTTTAGCTTAGTAACTGATAAGATAGACTTTTCTAAAGTTGACATACTGATGTTTACATCGAAACAAGCTGTTGACTCAGCTAATGAGATAGATACTTCATGGAAAGATTATCCTTGTATTGCGATTGGTTCTGCCACGAAAAAGAAGATAGAGAGTTTGGGAGGCAAAGTAATTTATGCTCCGAAAGATTTTTATGCAGAAATATTGAGTCAAGATATAGTTAATAAGTTTGCACATAAAAAATTACTCTACTTACGTCCTAAAGAAGTTTCGTTTGACAGTAAAGCTTATTTAGAAAAACATGGAGTTGTTTTAGAAGAACAGATTATTTATGAAACTTCTTGTGTCAAATATACAAGAGAAGATAAACCTCAGAAAAATGCCATTATTATATTTACTTCGCCTTCGACTATTAAATGTTTTTTTGAGAATTTTGAGTGGGATGAGAGTTATTTGGCTGTAATTATTGGGAAATCGACTAAAAATCATTTACCTGAGTATTGTAAATGTATTGTTTCTGATTTTCCTTCGATTAATGCTTGTATGGAGAAGGCTTTATTCATAAGTTCTTAAAAGGAACAATTGATCTTCTTTTAAATATTTAATTTTTAGTAATAATTTATATATTTAAGGATACTATTTTTTAATTTATAATAAAAAGGAAATATTTTGTTTGAAGCAGGGTGTGATATATCTGAAATCACGAATTTTTTAAAAGAAAAATTAGAATTTGGAATTGGTGTTAATAAGTTAACTATTATTGATCCATATTTTTTTAAATATGATAGTCAACTTTCACTTACAAGAGGTGTAATGGTTGAGACATTAGAAGGTTTTTCAAGTTTAAGGACATTAGAGGTTGTTACTTCAAGTAATTATCAAGTTGGAAAAAAAGAAAAGTTAGAAGAAGAAATTCTTGATGTTGTTCCGAACCTAGATAGAATTAATATTATACATGTTAATAGTTTTCATGATAGATTTTGGATTATGAATGATGAAAAAGGATTTGTAGTAGGTACTTCTCTTAGTGGGATGGGTAAGAAACATTTTTTTGTTCAAGATAATTATTTGTCAGAAAATGATATTCGTGTATTGTTAAGTTTATATAGAGGTAATTGAAGTTTATAATGTTTTTAATTAAGACCATTTAACCTAACCAGTAACTCTTTTTTAATAAAATTATTTAACTCCTTAGGTTCAATAATTTCAATTTTAGGTAACCACTTAATAATGAGTTCTTCAATCTCTTTAAAATTACTTATTTGATATGTGATTTGAATATCACCATTGTCATATTTTTGTACGATTTTTTGAGATGGAAGATATTTTTTTAGTAAAAAATAGTGGGTAACTTTATATTTAACTAAAAGTTTGATTGTTATTTCTTTTTTGTTAAATTGTTTCCATGGAGTTTGAAGGCTATGAATATAGTCGACTATTTTAGGTTCATGATAAAAAGTCTTTGAAGAGAGGTTTATTTCCTGAATAAGGGCAATACGTAAACGTAAAACATTTTCATCACGGATGTCTTTTCCGACTAAGTAAAAGTTCTCATTTAAGAAAATAATTTTATAGGGTTGTATTGTAAACTTGAAAATCTCATTTTCTCTCTCATATACTAATTTAATTTCTTTTTTATGACGAATAGCTTGTTCTAGTTTTCTTAGTTGATTGGTTTGTTTAAGTAGCTCAAAGGGTTTGGCTTTAAAAGAATAAATATTCATAGAGTTTTGTATAAGTTTTTTTGTTTCACTTGAAAGAAATGATTTTGTACCAGCTATATCAAAAACATTCACAATATTAGAAAGCATCATAAGTTCACTACCCTGTAACAGCTCATCAAGTAAAACTTTTTTATAGCCTTTATAACACTCTCCATCTTTTATAAGAAAATCATCAAACACTTCAAGTATCATTCTGAAATCACGTTGGATACTTCGTTCACTTACTTCATATTTATTAGCTAATTGAGATATACAGAGCTTTTCACCTTTATTTAATCTGTTAAGTATTTCTAAAACTCGATGTAAACTTGATTTTTGGCTCATAAGTTTCCTAAATTATTTTTTGTATTATTAAATTAATTACCGACAAAATACGTCGTATATAAAGTATATAATTCTTCCTGTTAAATAAAGATAAAATCAAAGGAATGAAATGAACAAAGAGATAGATAGTGGGGAAAGTAATTTTTTATCAAAACTTTTTTCTTTTAGGGGTGTAATGAATAGAACAGAGTATTTAATATATGGAATAGTATT
>CACVAR010000319.1 GCA_902727905.1 uncultured Sulfurovum sp.
GGTAACTCTTTGCTAGGACAAAATGAACAACGCAAGCCACAAACATTGGTAAGCTCTATATAAATACGATAAAATTTCATAGCGAATTATAACAACTTTTCGGTACAATAATCGTCAAAGGAAATTTTTATGTCTACACTTCTTAAATCTTTACTCTTTTTGAGTTTAATGTTTTTATTCTTATCTTGTTCCTCTCCAGAAGAAAATAAAGAACCTAAATTAGTTGTACCCGATAAAATAACCTTGCTTTTTGTTACCCAGCCCTCTTGTCCTTCTTGTGATAAGCTTGAAGAGACCATGCAGTTAGCCAAACCCAAAGAACTTTTAGAGAAATATTTTGATTTTACAAAAATATATCTTGGAGAAAAACTACCTGACGGTCTTATAGAACCCAATGGAACACCCACTGTTTACTTTTTAGGCTCAGACAATGAAGTCTTAGTTGAACCTATGATTGGGGAGAAAGAAGAACCAGCACTTATGGAGTTTTTAGAAGATGCATTACTGGAATTTAAAAACACCTATAAAGTCGACTTAGTCGAAAAAATAAAAAACCAACAAATCAAAGAAAATAATGAAACAACTGTTTAATACCTTACTTACATTAATAACATTCAACTTTATCGCTTGTGCTGACAACTCAAGTAATAACAAAATAGCTTCCATACCTGAAGCTTCTGGTATCTCATATTGTGAAGATACAAAGACGCTTATTGTGGCTAATGATGAAGGAAGCTTTTATGAGTTAACAAGCTCTGGAAAAATCCTCTCAGAACATAAACTGGGAAAGTATGACCTAGAAGGGGTTGTTTGTGAAAAGGAGAGGCTCATGTTTGCTGTTGAAGAGGGTGCCATACTTGAAGTAAATCGAAAAACATTAAAAAAGAAAGAGCTAAAACTCAAAGGTAAAAAGTTTAAACTTTCTAAAAAAGCTGGTATAGAAGGTATTGCTAAAAGTGGTGATTTATACTACCTCTCCATCCAAGCAAAAAAGAAAAAAGATTCTAAACTTTTAATTGTTAAAGCTGGTGTAAACTATGCGAAAGTAGTTGAGGTCATTGAGCATGGTATTATTGATTCTGCTGGTTTAGAATTTCATGAGCAAAAATTTTATGTGCTTTCTGACAAAAAAGACAAACTATATATATACGATTTAAAAAGAGAAAAAATTCTGAAAAAAATTAAACTACCAAAATTTGCACAAGAAGGTGTTACTTTTGACAATAATGGCTTTGTCTATTTTGCTGATGATGATGGTGCTGTCTTTAAATACTCTAAAAAAGATATGAAAATTAAATGAACAAAAAACATATTAATGAACTAGCCTTAGAGAAAATAGCACGAACCAAAGAGCTAAAGCTTAATCATGTTGACTTAAGAGGCTTAGGGCTTACAGAGTTACCTAAAGAGCTTTTAGAAATCACCCACATAAGAAGTTTGGCTCTCTCTTCTAACAAGCTAACTGACCTCTCCATGCTTAAACATTTTTCACACATTAAAAAACTCTCTATTACTCATAATCAAATAGAAGACATTTCTGTCTTACATAACTTCCATAAACTAAAGTACTTTTTTGCTGCCAATAATAAAATAAAAGATGTCAATGGACTTTCAGGTTTAAAGAAATTAAAGAAAGTTGTTCTCAATACCAATCATATAGAAGACATTAGTCCTCTAAGAGAAACAAAAGAGATAGTATTTCTCGATTTAACCTTTAATAAGATAGTAGACTTTACTCCAGTAAAGAAACTACCTAAACTAGCATGGCTCTCTTTGGCTGAGAACCCAATTGACATGGAAAAAGCTAAATACCTTAGAAAAGAGCGACCTTTAATCTATTTTTACCGTTTAGACTACATTCGTTCAGCAATTCTTTGTGAACTTTAAACAAAAAATAAAAAAATTTTAAAAAACCTCAAAAAATTAAATTCTCCTCTAAAAGTATTATATCCTAGTATTTGAACAGTTTTTCTTATCAAAAATATAAATTTAAATCAGTATTTTTGACAAAAATAGCATATATTTAAATATTCTTTAAGTTATAAGGCAGTACTATTCTAAAAATAACTTATAGTTATTAAAAACATAAGTAAGGATTATTATATGAAAAACAACACGACATTGAAAACCATAGCAGCTTTGACAATTATTTTATTGTCTCAACCAATCTTTGCAACAGAGAGTAATGTTTCAGACAACTGTCTTGTTCCTAAAGGCGCAAAAAACCTTGTTCTTGATGCAGTGAAATTTACTTCAGTTTGGTTAAAAGTAAAAAAAGATGAAAAGAGTGAAAAAGGTTCTCAAAAGCATTTAGAAGAGTACATAAAAAAAGCTCTTGCAGATAATAATGGAACAATTGATGTAGAAAAATTTTCTGCTCTTTGGGATAAAGCAGGTAATAATAAAAATACAAATGAGCAAGCTCATTTACAAGATGCTCTAATCATTATTGTAGACAAAGCATCTGGTGAAGTTTATACTCACACAAAATAAACTCAAAAGTACGTCACATGACGTGCTTTAATGAGCATAGATATGCTCTACTCTCTTGATATATTACAGTCCATAAAAGTAGAGTGTAATACTCTTCTTCCTTTGTCTTACACCTTTTGTCAGCTTTTGTGGATTGTAATGTGTTAATATGAGTAGACTATTCTTTTCAAGAAAGTCCTACTAGGGTATTGTTATCCAACTGACTCCTATTCCCTATAAACGTCTTAATCTCTTCTTTAAAAATTTCATGTTGCATTGATAGCATCAAGCATACCAAAACTTTAAAACAGCATTTATTTAAATAATTAGTTAAAGTTATGATTATTATAAGTTACTACACATACAGTAAACACTTTTACGATATAACTACATATACAAAATAACTTTAAGTTATTAAAATTATAATTAAGGATTATAACATGACACACAAGATGACATTAAAAACTGTAGCAGCTTTGACAACGATTATGTTGACTCAACCACTTATGGCAATTTATTCTGTAGATGCAACTGATTGCTATACTCCAACAAATGTAAAGTCAGAAACACTTAATGTTTCTAAATTCACTAATGTTTGGCAAGAGCTTAATAAAAATAATAAAGAGTCACAAGCTCACTTAGAAAAGTTTATTGAGTCTGCGTTAGATAACAGTAAAGGTACACTTGATGTAGCTAAGTTTTCTTCTGTTTGGCAGAAGTTAAATACCAATAGTTCAGTAGGAAAAGCTCACTTAAGCCAATATATGGGAAGCCTTTTAGATGGTGCTTCAAAAAGTGAAGCGTATCGTTCAGCACCTTTACTTTGTGATAACTCTTTTGATGTT
>CACVAR010000320.1 GCA_902727905.1 uncultured Sulfurovum sp.
ATCATTCTACAAATTGACCAAAAACTATTGCTTTGTCTTGCATCTTTACAAAAAGAAGAAAGTGAAAAGTCACTTAACTATCTTGCCTCAGCCAAAGAAGATTTCAGTCTGCTTCCAGCAGATATTCGGAAGGACTATAGTTATAAAAGTACTTTAATTAAAAGTATATTTAAAGAGACAATAGGAAATGTTGCATTAGCACTATCAAGTGTAGAAGATAGTGCTGAAGACATATATGCATATACGTATACAAAACTTACTGAAAATCTTTTTGTATTTAACGAACAAGGTATTTCAGCTTTAGATATTGGAAAAGTACTTTTTATTCTTATTCTTGGGTTCATGTTTGCAGCTTTTTATAAACGAAAAATCATGAACCTAGCAATTAATCGTGAAAAGATTTCTATGTCATCAGCAAAAGCCATTTCAAGTATTGGATATTACCTGATTGCATTTATTACCTTTATTGTTGCACTTAACAGTATTGGGTTAGATCTTTCTAACTTCGGGATGATTGCAGGAGCACTTTCTATAGGTATAGGTTTTGGATTGCAAACCGTTGTTTCAAACCTTGCAGCAGGTATTATTTTAATGTTTGAAAGAACCATTCGTCTTGGAGACTACATTGAAGTTTCAGATACGATAAGAGGAACCGTAAGCCATATGAGAATGCGTTCTACTACTGTTACCACCAATGACAATATAGATGTTGTTATCCCTAACTCCTCTTTTATTCAAAATAATGTTATTAACTGGACACTAGAAAGTGATGTAAGACGTATTCATATCCCCTTCTCTGTTGCCTATGGTACAGAAAATGCAAAAGTAGAAGAAATTATTTTGGAAGAACTTAAAGACTCTTCTATTAATTATGTTAAAAATATTAAAAAATACCCAACAGTAATTTGGATGACTGCTATGGGGTCAAGCTCAGTTGACTATGAACTTGTTGTTTGGATAAAAGGGGCATCAACCACAAAACCTTCAGGTACAAAGTCAGACTTTTTAAAATTTATCTATTACACCCTGAATAAACATCAAATTGAAATACCTTTTCCTCAGTTAGACTTGCATGTTAAACCACCAGCTATGAAAGAAGAAATATGAATTATCAGTTAATTTTAGATGAGGTTGCAGAAGAAGTAATGTCTCTGAAAAATAAAGGGAAAGTAGCCAACTATATTCCTGCATTAGAGAATGTTGACATTGAACAATTTGGAATGTCCATAACACTTTTTGATGGTACAGAATATAGTACAGGCAACGCTAATACATTATTTTCTATTCAAAGTATTTCAAAGGTATTTACCTTTACTATGGCACTTAAACTTTATGGTACAGACTTATATAAAAGAATTGGACGTGAACCATCAGGAAACCCATTTAATTCTCTTGTTCAACTTGAATATGAACAAGGTATACCTAGAAACCCTTTTATTAATGCTGGAGCTTTAAATGTTACAGACTCTTTGCTGAGTCATTATCATAACAGTATAAATAGCTCAAATGCCATTTTTAAATTTATCAGAGATATTGCCAGTGATAATTCTATTACTTATAACAAGAATGTTGCACTATCAGAAATGGATCATGGTTTTCGTAATATAGCCTTAGCAAACCTGATGAAAAGCTTTAATAATCTTGATAATGAGGTAGATGATGTTGTAAAAACCTATTTTAAGCACTGTGCAATTGAAATGAATACAAAAATGCTTTCAAGAGCCATGCTTTATCTAGCTAACCATGGAGTTGATCCAATTAATGGCATAAGGTATATTACCGAAGAACAAGCAAAACGTATTAATGCAGTAATGCTGACCTGTGGACACTATGATGCTTCTGGAGATTTTGCATTTCATGTTGGCTTACCAGGTAAAAGTGGTGTCGGTGGAGGAATTGTTGTTGTGGTTCCTAAAAAAATGGGGATTTCTGTTTGGTCTCCAGGGTTAAATTCCCAAGGAAACTCTCTTTTGGGAACTAAAGCATTAGAGTTGTTTGCAAAGAAAACTGGACTGTCAATTTTTTAAGGGAGTGTAATTAGTTTGGTCTTGATTTTCATCTTCAACGGTTAATGCACCGTTAATATATGCTTCCTCATCAGTACCTTCTACAACTTTATAATCTGTATTGAAAAGGTAATATTTTTTAATAATAATTAACTTTTTTATAAAAGATTTATAAAGGTTTTCAGCTTATTATTAGTTCAATAATCTTGCCTTTTAAAACCTTTATGTAAGTCTACTGATTTTTATTTTTTAATAAACAACTTGGATTAATATATATAGTTGACACCAAAGACAACTGAACCAATATTATCTACTGTTTCCATATCTGTTACGGTATATCTATATCCTAAGTCAAAATCTACTTCATTGAGTACATTTAAAGCTAACCCAACTTGAGCACCATAGGCAAAACCATTATCAGATAAAGAAACATCATCTGTATATCGTAACCAACCAGCATGTCCACCTAAATAAGGTTTAAAAACTATATTATCCGTTTCATATAAACTATCCCATAAGAAATGATCAAAATCTAACATAACTTTTTGATAAGTTCTACCACCTGACTTTAAAAAACGGGCTGACAGCGTTGTTCTCCAATCATCATTTTGAGCACCAATTCTTAGTCCCCATTCAACATCACTATTACTATTTTGCGTACCATTTGTATTTGTCTTAGTATCTGTATAACCCACTTCAATACCAAGAAGCCTTTCTGATGAGAAATCTTGTGTCCCATAAAGTATAGACATCGTCATTAGAGATAATAAAAATATTTTCTTTGACATTTAATAATCCTTACGTATAAAATATAAAATATATTTGTAAGTATATTATAAGTTTTATTAAACTTTACTACTTACTTAAGAATAGTGCTATAATTCTCCATCAATTACATAAGGTAAGCTATGTCAGAAAAATTCACCGTTAAAACTGAAGATAAACTTTTAAATTTTCTTTTTTTAGTACTCCATACTTGGTCAAAAAAGAAAGTCAAAGAACGACTAAAATCTGCTACCGTGGCTGTTAATGGAGAACATACAACCAAACATGACTTTCCTTTAAAAGCTGGAGACATTGTCGAAGTCGGTGTTGCTAAAAAACATAACAAGCCCAATGAACTTAAAACATTAGAAATCATCTACCAAGACAATGAACTCATTGCCATTAACAAACCAGCTGGTCTGCTTTCTGTTGGAACCAAACAAGAGAACAAACAACATGCCTTAGCCATTTTAAGAAGACAACTTACCAAAAATAGAAAATCTCCAGACCTCATCCCAGTACATCGTCTTGACCGTGAGAC
>CACVAR010000321.1 GCA_902727905.1 uncultured Sulfurovum sp.
GCAGCTTCAATGTTATGCTTAGGCATGTTTTGAGCTTTTGCCGTTAAAATAGCTGTACGAAGTCTAGGGTTCATGTCAGGGTCAGGGCTACCTGCTTTGGCTGCCATGGTAATTACTTTTCCTAGTTTAGGGAAGATTTTAGACATTGCTCCCCATCTTTTCATCTTCGCTGCTTTACGGTACTCAAACGCTCTACCCATAAAAAATCCTTTTATTTATTAAATTATCCATTGAAAAATATTGCTGAAATTATATCCTAAATATTTGTTATAATTCTAAATCTAATCGACTAGGATTTTCTTTGTCATTCAAAACATTAAAACTAAGTACCAAACTTTTACAAACTCTTGAAGACCTAAACTATGATGAACCCACCGAAATTCAAGAAAAAAGTATTCCTTTACTTTTAGATAAAAAAGATATTTTGGCAACTTCTCAAACTGGGACAGGAAAGACTGCTTCATTTGTTTTGCCTATGCTTGAAAACTTAGAAGAAAGTACCGTTGTGAAAACTGCTGATGCTAGATATAAAATTCAAGCACTAATTTTAGCACCTACAAGAGAACTAGTTATACAAATTCATGAGAAGATAGAAGCATACGCTAAAGAGTATACGCATAGTTCTGTTGCACTTTATGGAGGTATTAAACTGGGTTCGCAAGTTTCAGCCATACGTGCAGGTGCCAATATAGCTGTTGGAACGACAGGTCGTGTACTTGACCACATAAAAAATGGCTCTTTAAATTTAGATGAAGTAGAGATGATAGTTTTGGATGAAGCTGATAAAATGTTAGAGATGGGTTTTATTGATGAAATACGTAAAATAATTGCTTTAACGCCTAAGACTCGACATTCAGTAATGTTTTCAGCTACTTTTCCTAAACCTATTATGACCTTAGCAAAGTCATTTCTAAGACAATCGATAACTATTGAAATTGACAAAGAAAATTTAGCGACAAAACAAGTAAGACAAATGGTTAACCATGTTAGTGAAGAAGATAAAATGCCTTTACTTTGTGAGGTTATTGTTAAGAACAGTTGGCAGCAGGTATTGGTATTTACTAACACTAAGTTACAAGCTGACAAAATTGTGGAAAATTTAAAAGCTAAAAAGATAAAAGCACTTGCTATTCATGGTGATAAAAGTCAAGGTATGAGAAAAGAGGCACTTGATGCTTTTAAGTTGGAAGAGATATCTGTTTTGGTTGCTACAGATGTTGCTGCTAGAGGTCTTGATATTATTAATTTACCTCATGTAATCAATTTTGAACTACCTTTAAATAATGAAGATTATATACATAGAATAGGTAGAACGGGTAGAGCAGGTCAAAATGGTATGGCATTGTCACTTATTTGTGATAAAGAGAAAATACAATTAGAAGAAATTGAAACACTAGTAAATTCTAAAATGGAAGTTTTTGAAACTGAAGGTCTTACACTTAGTACTAGTATAAGTCCAACGAATAGAAAAGTAAAAAAAGAGATTAAGAAAAAAAGTGTAAATTTGAAAAAAGCAAAAGAGTTAGCTGAGAAAATGATGGCAAAAGAGGGAATGGGTAAAAAAGTTATACCTAATAAGAAAAAGGGAGAGCATAAAAAGCCCAAAAGTAAACGGCATTTTTAATATTTATAAAACAAACAAATAATTATCATAAGTTTAAGTTTCAAATTAGATTTTTAAGTTAGAATTCACACTGATCTTAAGTAGTTGAATTTTTCATGATTTTCTTCCTCCTTTTAAATTGAAAATTCTCTTCCCTTTATTTAGTATTCTCCTTTGTAATTGAAATACTAATGACTACTTAAGATTAAATCTTCTCTTTATCATTCCCTATGTATAATGCTTAAAAAACAATGTTTACATAAAGAATCTATAGATGAATAACTGGTTTCAATTTGACAGACGTATTCTGCAACAAATCAATTTTATATTAATATTACAACTTTTACCTCTTTTTGCTATTTCATCTTATTTAGTTTATGAAATAAATGAGTCACTTTTTAATAAACAAATGGTCTACTATGGAATATCAGCTGGGGTATTTTTTCTTGCTTTCTTAATTCCTTGGCGTAAATATCAGTGGCTTATTCCTTTGGCTTACTGGGTAAACTTAATACTTCTTTTAAGTGTTGAGTTTTTTGGTAAAACCATTTTAGGAGCAAAAAGATGGATTGAGATTCCTGGACTTGGTATTACCATTCAGCCTTCTGAGTTTATTAAGATTACGGTTTTGCTAATGCTTGCTTATATTATTTCACGTAATCCACCACATAAAGATGGTTATGGATGGAGGATGTTTATAAAGCTTTCTATTTATATTTTGATTCCTTTTATACTTATTGCTAAAGAACCAGATTTGGGAACAGGCTTAGTACTTTTGTTGAGTGGTTTTGGGGTACTCTTTATTATTGGTATTCAAGCACGTATTTGGGTTACTTTGCTGTTAGTTGTTGGTTTATCTGCACCACTACTTTATACACATGGTTTAAAACCTTATCAGAAACAGCGTATTGCAAACTTTATTGGAAAACCAAGTTACCATGTGCAGCAGTCCATGATTGCTATTGGATCGGGTGGAATGAATGGACAAAATAGAGAAGATGCAACACAGACACAGTTAAAGTTCTTACCTGTATCGTCAACAGATTTTATTTTTTCTTATCTTGGTGAGCGTTTAGGTTTTGTTGGGATGATTACAACCATTGGACTTTATATTGCATTGATACTACATCTACTTTTTATTTCCATGAATAATGCAAAAGATTATTTTGTAAGGGTGGTTTCGGCTGGTATTGCATTTTTGTTTTTTATATACATGACTGTTAATATTCTGATGACCATCGGTTTGGCCCCCGTTGTTGGGCTTCCTTTACCTATGTTTTCTCATGGAGGGACATCCTTTATTATTTTCTCATTTCTTTTCGGTATTTTAGAAAATTTACTTGCATTTAGGTTTTATTTTATGTATAATTCGGACTCAAAAATAACGATGATGAAGAAAAATCTTTAGAATTGAATAATTTTTGCTCTAATGGGTCGGTAGCTCAGTTGGTTAGAGCACTCGGCTCATAACCGAGTGGTCGGGAGTTCGAGTCTCCCCCGACCCACCACTTTATAACTCCTAAAACATATTAATATATAAAATTTAAAAAGGTTTTTAAATGGAAGAACTACTTAAAACGCCACTTTATAACAGACAACAAGAATTAAAAACAAAAAATGTTAGCTTTTGTGGCTGGGATATGCCAATACAGTTTGATGGTATTATTGCAGAACATGGTCATTGTAG
>CACVAR010000322.1 GCA_902727905.1 uncultured Sulfurovum sp.
ACAAAAACCAATACCCCACTATTGCTCATATGTGGGAAAAACGATTCTCAGACATCTTTAATTACACTATTTATTTGGCAAAAGAAATGTACCCTAAAGCAGAAGGCAAACAAAAAGAAGAGGTACTAGAAAAAATCGCTGAACTCTCTTCTCTACCTTATGTTATCCAACGATCTAAGGAAAAAGCCCTTGCAGACTGATACCGACTATATTTACTCCATGGAAACCGTTGAATCCATCATTACCGACACGGACGGCTCTTGGAAAACGCTCTTTAAAGAGATGATTATCTCCATGATTGCCAGCAACAAAAACGACTTACTCTGGTATGCCAATTTTCTAAGTCGCTGTGAGTATGAATTTCATTTCAATGAATCCTTCGTTTCAGCCGTTTACTTTAATGGAAAAAACTTTGTGATTGTTGTCAACCCCTTAATATTGGGTCTCATTCATAAAGACCAAATCATTGCCATACTCAAACACAGTGCTGGACACATGATTAACCATCACTTTATCCGAAGTTCTAAAGATGAAACAGCTGACAAAGAAATCATTGAAACAGCCAAAGACATTGTCATTAATGGTAGTCGGGATGTTCCCTATATTAAAGACTTACCCAGTACAGGAGCGTATAAAGACTCAGAGCTTAAAGCACTTTTTTACCAAGTCTTAACCGAAAAGTATAAGATTGAAAGCTATGAAACAGGTAGAGAGTTTGAATACTATGTCGAACTCATGTTAGCCAGCGAAACAGAAGAGGAAGATGCCGACGAAGAGAATGCTTCTTGTTCAAGTAGTTTAGGCAATGACGCTTCCGATGAAGAAGAGACGCAGGTGGAGCCAGAGGCTTCAGACGATAGCGAGGAAAACAGTGAATCCCCTCAAAACGCTGACGAAAACCATAGCGAAGATGAAACAAATACTGACTCCGAATCCAGCGATGAGAATGCCCAAGAGCGTAACGAGACCGACGGAACAAACAGCGAACCCGACTCTCTACCTGCTAGAACCCTAGAAGCTTTAAACAATGGTAAGTGTAACATCGACAGTCATGAGTTTGGCGAGCAACTTCAAGAAACCGTAGGACTGGATGACAGTCTAGTAGAGTCGTTCATGAACAGCACCTTACAAGAGATGATAGAGGACTCAACAAGTTTTGCAAGAGGTTTTACCCCAAGCGAAGCCATGGAAGCTCTCAATCGAATTGAAAAGCGAAGGTCACACAAGGAGTGGCAAAAGATCTTTAACAAAAAGATGCGAAACTCCTTGACCAACTCCTTACGCTACAGAGAACCCAACAAGTCACGACAGCACCCTATTTATCACGATGATTTAGATTTGTATGGTTACAGTCCAGGGAAAAAACCCAAGCTTGGTGTGGTGCTTGATGTCTCAGGTTCAGTTGACGACAAACTGCTAACAGCACTCATGTCTGAAGTCCAAGCCATCCAACGAAAGTACGCCATTAAAAATGTGACCTTAGTCCAAGTAGATGCTGAAATAAAAACCGTCGATAAATTTGGCGTTCATGACAAGTTCATCATAAGACAGGGTAATGGTGGAACGGTAATGGAACCAGGCTTTAAAGCGCTCTTACAACAGTCAAGTCGTAACATCCCCAACATCATCATTTGTGCTACGGACGGAGACATAGAAGAGAGGTTTGAACAGATTAAACTGCCCAGTAAAGTGCAAGTCATTTGGCTGGTGGCTCAAGAGGGTAAGTTACTCTTCGATACCACGCAATACCCAAAACAACAGATGCATGTTATTGCGTTTTCGGGGTAGAAGGGTATTACTACACCCTATTCTATTTCTAAAAGCATCTTCTCTATTAAGTTTTTGTTAATTCTTAATCATTAAAGAAAGTTTAAAGTAGAATATTCTAACCATATAAATCAACCATAGCATTATTTCATAATAAATATTATAGTATTTCTCTCTTTTTTGTCTGCCAAGAATTAAAGTAGATATTCAACCTCTCGTATACTTGATAAGAATATAGATGAAATATTGGATAAAATTTATCAACAGTTATCTACCAACAAAATTGCTATTCGTCCTAATAGAAAATATGCTAAACAAACTGCAAAAGAGAGGGAAAATACAAAGGGAATTAAAAGTGCCAACTTCCAAAAAAGGAAGAAAAAAATGATTTTTTAGGAGGAGGATTTTCTTAACTAAACACCATTGAAGCTGACCCCCTAAAGCTAGAGATAAGTGTAAAACATAATTTTTAGATTATAATTAAAAGAAAAAAGAGTTTCTACCTATGTTAGATAAAGATAATCAGAAAAATATGTTAAAGTTAATTATTGAATATCAAACAAAATATAATAATGTAACTATAGAAGAAAAATTTGAATTATTAAATTTAATAATTCAACTTGAAAATAAGAGTAGAAAAAATCAAGCATCTATATATAAAAATATTAAAGTATGGATGAATTTATATATTAAAACTATTGAAAATAAACAATTTTCTTATGATGAAATCATTTTTGATAAAGTTAAAGAAAAACTAGTATATCTTCCAAAAGAAGAGCAATATTCATTATTAAATTACTTTATTAGGTTATTAAAGAAAAAAGCTATGGATGAAGCAATTATAGAGTATCACATATATAGAAAACAATTAAAAATGGAAATTTTATTAGAAAAAGAAAAATATTTTGAATATTTATATACTGTTTCTACAAATAATTTAAAAAACTTATTTATTACATTGAGTCTTTCCGTACTATTATTTTCTTTATTTTGGTATTTTTTAGATATATGCATTCCCAATATTATGAATATAGAATTAAAAAATTATATTGATATAGCTTATTTTAATTATATTTTAAATTTTATAGGATTAATATTTGCTATAGGACAAAAATTAGCTATTACGAGTATAGGTGATTTTATTTATGTAGTTGTTGGAAAAGTATATTTCTTTATTTTCATAACATACTTTTTATTAAAAAAACTTTCTGAAAAGTTGGAAAGATAATGAAAGGAATTAGAGTTAGAGAAATACTTATAAAATATTTAACATCTATATTATTTAGACTAATATTAGTTTTTTATGGAATTTTTTTATTAATAATTCAGGAAAATATTGTAAATATTTATATGTATATAGTCTTAATTATTGTATATTTTTTTACTTATTTGTACTTAATAAAAGGGAAAAGACCATTTTTAAGAATGATAAACGATTATTTGTTTATTTTGTTTATTTTATTTGATAAAGATGTATCTCAAATATATAATTTTTTATTTATATTGTTACCTATTATTAATTCTCCGAACCACACACAAGAAAAAAGAAGACAATTTATTTTAGTATTAATTACTATGACCATATTTATTATTTTAGATTTTAGAGGAACTAATATTCTTGATTTTAAAGATTATATTTATATTAGTACAGCATTGATTTTTATTATACTTATTACACTTTTTGAATACTACAGAAGCCAAAATACTACTAAGTTATTCAATATATACAGTGAAATTGATGAAATAGCTAGTAAAAAAGCTCATACATCTCAAGTTCCAGAAATATATAAGTACTTAATTGAAAAATATAATCATCAATTAAAATTTGATATTGAGAATATTATTGGTTTTCAATATCATGGGTCAAATAATAATAAAGTAATTGTACGAAACTCATCAGTTTTTATACATAGTTATAAAATTAGTACAATTATCAAAGAAGTAGAAAAAAAACAAGTTTCATATAATCAAAAAATTAAATTAAATAATGAAGAATATAAGTTTAACTTTTCTATAAAGATTGATGGATACATTTTTCTTTTTTTAGTTAAAAAGGAAATTGAGACTAATAGTTTAAAACGTATATTTATGGAATCAACTATCTTTGGTAGTATAGTTCCCATATTGAATAAACTTATTAAAATAATAGAATTAGAAAATTTACTTAAAAAACAAAAATATAATGCTACATTATCATTAAATAAAAAGTCACAATATGTTAATAATGTTATGAAATCAACCCATTATCTATCTAATCAATTTTCACCAATTACAAATTATTTTGACTTGATAGACAAGTATAAAATGTTAGAGGAGACGAATAAAAAAGAAAAATTAGAAATAATTATTGACGATGAAGGGAAAAATGCTAAAAGATGCTTGAAAAATATTAAGGAAAAATCATTAAATATTTTAGATAATGATATGAATCCATTTGTACCAAGAAATATAAAGAAAATAAAGTATAAATATATTTATATGTCAATAAAAAGTCTTTGGTTGGAAGAGTTTGATGAAAAGGATATATTTCTGTATAATGATGATAAAAGTAATGAACTACTTGAAAGTGATAGTCAGGTATTAGAGTTTATTTTTACTGATATAATAGAGAATATTAGAAAATATTCTCATGGAAAACACACTATCAAGTTTTCTTATGAAAATAATTTGTCTATAGAAATAGTAAATAATATTAAAGATATAAAACGACAAAAAAAGACTATTTCTGAAATAATTAAAAATTTTAATAATGAAGATAGGTCAGAATTAAGTAAAGAAAATAATTTTGGATTATCTCATATTCAAGAATTAGCCCATTTGTTAAAAATTAAAATAATACTAAAATTAGATAAAGAAAATAACTTCATAATGATATTAACTTTTTTAAGGAGAGAAGAATGAAAAAAGTATTAATTTTTGAAAATGAAATTCCTATGGTTGAAAATACATTTAAAAGTATCAATTTATTGGATTTTGAAGAAAAATTAGAAATTCAATATATGCAAACATCACAAGAACTAAAAAATATTAACGAGATTATAGATTATGATTTAGTTATTATTGATATTGATTTATCAAATAAAAGTGATAAAGATGGAATAGGTATTATTCAAGATATTAAGAGAGAAAATGAAAAGATGTTAGAAAAAATATTTGTATTAACTGGTTCTACAAAAGTAAAAAATACATTAAATAATTTAGGTTTTACTAATATCCCTATTTTAAAAAAACCTGCTAATTTAGATGAAATTTCAAAGGAAATGACAAGAATACTTAAATAACTTTTTTATTTATTATTATCTTTCTCTTTAGGACATTGAATATCGTAAGAAGTATTCACGAATGGTTTTAAAGTCATTCTGCAAGGTTTTAACATCCACATCATAAAGCAGTGCCAGTTCTTTCACACAGACTTTATGATGCTTCGACAAACGTTCCAAAATAGAAAAAAGACGAATGTTTTTAGTCATAAAATAGTATTACTACCCCTACCTCACACGCCAAATTTTAGAAAAATCAAAATCAATTTTACATTTGTCTAAATCAAACACATACATCTCATCAGAAAAGTCTCCAGCTTTTATATAGCGACCCTCTTTTAGATGATAAACCTTTGCAACCTGCTTATCAGGGTATACAATAACGTAAAATTCAACACCCTCTTGTTGGTAAAGTTCAAACTTTAATGTCTCATCACGTTTAACCGTAGACTTAGAAGCGATTTCAAAAATAAGTTCAGGTTTTTTGGTAATTTTTTCATCAGGCTCATAACAAATCACCAATGTGTCTGGTTTAACAACTGTGTCACTACTTACTTCCCAATCAATCTCAAACAGAGCTTGGCAATCTGGACAATCATCAAAAGCTTTATTAAGTTCTAAAAATATTTTACCATTAATATTTTGATGTGTAACCATAGGAGAAGGAGCCATAGCATAAGGAGAACCATAGATAAGCTCCCACTCTCCTTCCCAATGTTGATAATCTTCAATAGTATAAAGTTCAATATATTTTTCTGCTAACATTTCGATTATCCTTTTTAATTTATTATAGCATTTTGAAACTAAAAATGATTGCCACATCCCTACCCTCTAAGCAAATCATCCATGGACAACTCCTTAAGCTTCTTCTTCCCCATAATCGCCAATAAAGACCGAATACCCTCTATCAAAGCATCATGATAGTTTGCAACAGTATGTGATTTTTTAGCAACCAAGAACTTAGAACGTCTTCCTTTGTCCATGGTGGCTAAGCCAACAGGACAAGCGTGTCCTCCTGCACCTGAACATTGTCTGGCACGAATACAACCAGCACTTACCATAAACCCTCTAGCAATGTTTAAAAAGTCAGCATCATACGCAAAGAGTTCAATGGCATCATCAGGAGTTAAAATCTTCTCAGAAGCGATAATTTTAATTTTATCTCTAATGCCCAAAGCATTAAGTTCATCCACAACAATTCTAAGTGCCATGCGAATAGGTAAACCAACCCGTGTCATCATCTCTCTAGGGGCTGTGGCAGAACCACCGTCTCCTCCATCTATGGTTAAAAAGTCAGGGTAAGGTCTCCCTTCATCAATACGTACTTTAAGTTCTTCTGCGTACGCTTTAAAGTTTTCATCCGTAGAAATAACTATCTTTGCCCCTACTGGTTTTTCTGAAAGTTCTTGTAATCTTCCTATAAAATCAAACAATTCAGCAATGCTAGAAGCATGAGGAAAACGGTTAGGACTATAGAGTGCTTTATTTGCTTCAACACCACGATAATATGCAATGGCATCGGTCACTTTTTCAGCCAAAAGCTTTCCACCTGTTTGTTTGGCTCCCTGTGCCATTTTAATCTCAGTCATTTTACAAAATCGCATTACTTTTTGGTAACGTACCTCATCAAACTTACCATCAAGTCCTTTAACACCATACATCCCAGAACCCATTTGAAAGGTAATGTTAGGAATGTCTGTTAAAGGTTCCTTAGGAAACTTGTCTAAGTCTTGTGTCCAATCAATACGATGAAATATCTTACTGTCTGCATCGAGTATATAAGTCTCTTTCTCTTTGTTTCGCACCACCATCTCTCGGTAAACATTGGTCGCAATGGCTTTGTTAGAGACAAAACACATAAACCTGTAAACCCCTTTGGCAAACCAAGTTCCTTCTTTCTTTTCAAGATAAGCATTGTTTGAACCATCTAAAGGGTATTTATGCGTTTTTAAAAAGTTAGAAGTCAGTCCTCCCTCACCTGTGTTAATGGGAAAATTAGCATAAAGAGCACCTTGTGCAAAAGCTTGTGTTCCCTCAGGGCTAATTGCCCCATCACTCATGGCAGAACGTCCTATAACACTTGACGTTACAAAAGGGTATTTATGTCTTTCTCCAAAAGTAACCGACATCGTCTCGGTTAACTCTTCAGGGTTTAACACCAAGTTGGCATGACGGAAGAGCAAGCCTTTGTCATTATAAGGTTTCTCCATGGAAAAAGAGTACATCAATGCTTTTTTATGTGATGCTTTATTAACCCAGTCTATCTTTTCGTAAGCATCATAATAGGTTTCGTCTCCAAAGTACTGACGCATTGGATCACGTAAAAGATGAAAAAAGTAACGCATACGTCCCACAAGAGGAAAGTTAATAAGCAGTTGATTGTCACGCTGTACAAATCGGTCATAAATTAAAATAGCCAACAATACTAAAACAACAATAATGGTAATAATCTGAAAAAACAGATCCCAATTCTGTAAAAGAGAGTGTTTCGCAAATTCTGTTAAATCATGCATGACTATTTCTCCTTTCCAAACATCAGGTGGTCAAGAGAAAACTTCCCTGCACCAAACGAAGCAAATAGAGCTAAAAATAAAAAATAATAGAGAGGTATTTCAAAACCGTTATTAGCTACAGAAAAACCATGACCAATATGCACTATCAATATAGCCACCAACATAATCACCATGAGAGGAATGGCTATCAAACGCGTAAAAAGACCAAATAACAATAAAAGTACAGCTAATATCTCTATCGAAGCCACAAGAAAAGAAGCTAAAGTAGCAAAAGGAATCCCCAATGAGCCAAACCAAGCTGAGGTACTTTCAAAATTTGACCATTTGAGTAAAGAGGGATTATAAAAACCATATGCCAAAGCCACTCTTGCTAAGAGCAAAGAGAGGCTTTCAAAGTATTTAAGTAATACTGTTAATTCTAAATAAGATTCTTTTAGCTGCATCTTATTTTTCCTTTCCAAAAATCAAATGGTCAAGTGAATATTTACCAGCTCCATGAGCTGTAAAAATAAACAAAAATAACATATAGTAAAGAGGTATTTCAAAACCGTTGTCTCCAGCTGAAAAACCATGAGCAAAGTGTACCGTAGCAATGGCAACAATCATCGTCACAATAAGGGGTATTGAAATAAGTCTGGTAAACAATCCTAGTGTTAACAACAGTACCCCTAAAAGTTCCGTTGTGGCTGCCATGTAAGCGTTAAGTGTGGGAAAAGGAATGCCCAAAGAGCCAAACCATGTGGCAATACCATCAATGTCTTTCCATTTGTTAATAGCAGGTTCATAAAAACCATAAGCAATAATAAGTCGTGCAAATAGTAATGAAGTAGATTGAAAATTTGTGAGAATATCTTTAATAAATTTATGAGTAGTTTGTAACATTGGTGTTCCTTATTTTTAAAGAGATGAAGACCATCATAGTCTTTTAAGTCTAAAAATTAAAAGAGCATAATGATTAATTATATGAAAGCAATAGAGGTGTGTGGGAGAAGCACCTCTAGCATTGAAATTATGGCTAGTGGCTATTTACCACCACATTTTCCTTCACCACATTTTGATGCTGGTTTATCTGAACCACATTTACCCTCACCACACTTGGCTGGTTTTTCAGTTGTACAGTTATTCTCTCCTGCAACTAACATACTTGTTGTACTAAACGCTGCTAACGTAAATAATACTGCAAATCCTAACATAAGCTTTTTCATTTTTTGTCCTTTAAGAAATTTGGTTTAGAACTTAAATTAACTGTTCTATTAGTAGTATAGATAAAGAAATGAAATAAAGAATATACAGTTCATAAACAATTCATTAACAAGACTATTTTTTTCTAAACTCAATCGAAAAACAATGCATCCCATCCATAAATCTATAGGCAAAAGTATAGTCATGACGATTCACAATACCATCCACAATGTAAAGTCCTAAGCCCATACCTTCTAAACTGTGTTGGGTTAAGTCCCGTTCATAGGCATTCATGTATTTGCTAATGCCTTCTTTAAAAGGCGTTCCACTGTTTTTAATGCTTAAACGGTTGTTTGCAAAGCCTATGTAAACAGGTTTGGCATCTTTATATTTAAATGCATTGTCCAAAAGATTTTTAATAACATAGGTAAAAAGTTTAAAGTCCACCTCCACACGTTCAACCCCCACACTAATCTCAAACTCATCACGATGAATGTCTAACATATCAATCGCCTGATCGACAAGGTCAATCACAGCATACGTTTTTAAATCCAACTCTAAACTCTTCTCACTCAAAGACTCCACCCGTGCAAAGTCATCCAAATGTCCTTGCATCTGGTCAAAAAGGTCTTCGAGTAAGCGTTTGTCTTTTGCTTCACCCTCTATGAAGTGCATAAGCATCTTTCCTTTAGAAATAGGGGTTTTGAGTTCATGCATGACATTTCGTAAAAATAAGGCCCTACTTTTTTCCAAAGCTTGAGTTCGTTTAACACTGGCATCAAAAGCATTGGCAACTTGTGCAACCTCATCAGTTCCTTCTATATGAATGTTTATGTCTTTCTCACCATTGGCAAAACGTTGTATCTGTACATATAGCTCTTGTAAAGGGTTAATGGACGAAGAGATAAACCTAAACAGCATCAGTAGTAAAACAAAAAGAAAAATAGCGATAATCCCAATATAGAGCTTGTAAGGTGTCATCGGTTCATCACTACGATAGTAATACATACTATCCATCTTGTAAGCATAATAACAATGCATCTCATAAACATAAATGCCAATGTCACCTGACTGTAAAGTTTTACGAAACAACTCATCTTCTATAAAAGGAACCCCTTTTTCTTCAACCTCTTTCATTTTAGAACCACCCACAGGGGTAAGTTGATGTTTTTGGATGTACTTTTCAAAGTCATCTTTAGAAGGATGTTTTGTAAAAAGTAGGTCATAGAGCATCACAGCCCGATAGACTTCATTTTTCTTGTCAAGATAAACAGAGAGTTGCAAAGCTAAGAGTGTAGCGACAATGAGAAGTACCCCAGCAATAGCTCCTACCAAACGTGCTGAAAAAATAATGGATTTAGTTTTCAACAAAACGATATCCTATCCCTCTTACAGTTTGTATAAATGTATCATATTTATGAGGGTCAAGTTTTTTACGTATACGTCCTATGAGAATGTTGATGCTCTCTACGCCAGAATCAAAACGATGGGAGTCAATGCTGTTTGCAATCTCTTCACGGCTTACTGTATTTCCTATACGTTTAATCAGCAGTTTTAGTATCTCGTACTCTGCAAGAGTTAACTTTAGAACTTCTTCATCAAAAACTATCTGTGTTGAATCCTCATCAACTTTAAAACGACTACTGGCTACCTTTTCTGCTTTTACTGAGCCTTCTCTTTTAAATATGCTCTTAATACGTGCTAAAAGTTCTCTAGGCGAATAAGGTTTTGGGAGGTAGTCATCAGCACCATTTTCAAAGCCTACCAATTTATCATCTAAGTCAGATCGTGCTGAAGAGATAACAATATAAATATCTGTAATCTCTCTTATCTTAACACACAAGTCCAAACCATCCATTTCAGGTAAAGACAAATCTAAAATGATGAGGTCAAACTTTTCCAACTCTAATAAAGCAAGAGCTTGAGAGGGACGAATGACATGGGACACTTCTAGTTCTTGTTCTACCAAAAAACGTTGTAAGAGTTCAGCCATCTGCTCATCATCTTCTATTAAAAGTATTTTTTTTCGCATCTTAAATTCCTTCTCTATAAACGTTAGTATACATTAATATGAAAAACAATGCATAAACAGTTTATTGTAGGTTAATGAATTAAATCTTATAATAATTTATTATAAATAAAGGAAATAAATAATGTATATGAAAAAAATTATTTTTACTGTATTACTCATAAGTACACAACTTTTAGAAGCCATCTCTTTTTCTCATCACGATTGGGAAGTGGTTTGTGACAACACTAATACCTGTCGCATTGTAGGGTATTCGACTTATTACACCCCACTCCCTGTTACGGTTCTCTTAACCATTAAAGCTGGAGCCAAACAAAAGATTAATGCCAAAGTACAATTAGGAAGTTTTGGAGAAGAGACAGAGAACGTATTCTCTAAACTCCCTTCTAACTTTAAACTTAACATGCTTATAAATGACAAAAGTTATGGGTACGTCACCATCAGTAAAAATGAGCTTATATCTCCCCTATCACAACAACAAACTACAGTGCTACTAAACTCTTTAAAAACAACAAGTAACATTGTGTGGAAAATAAAAGAACATACTTGGAAACTCTCAGACAAAGGCTCATCTGCTGTGCTACTCAAAGTTGATGAGTTTCAAAAACGTCTTAATACCACAGGGGCTTTGTATAAAAAAGGGAAACAAAGTGAAAAGTCTGTTCTAGCCCCAAAACCTATACCCATCATTCATGCTCCAAGGCTTAGTAGTAGCAAAGAGATACAATTAAATCCACTACTAATGGGTCAACTCAACAAAGAGCTTACTTTAAATAAAAATGATTGTTATGACATAGAGCAACTTGACAAAAAAGTCACACTTTATCAACTCTCAAATAACAAGCTTTTAGCCACAAAAGCATGTTGGATGGCTGCCTATAACTATGGGTCTGCTTATTGGGTTATAAACAAACAAGCACCATTTAAACCTCAACTCATTAGCACAGAGGCAAATGAGTATGCTCTTAATGAAAATAATATCGGTACTCTGAGTGCCAGTCATAAAGGACGAGGTATTGGTGATTGTTTTTCACATGCAAGTTGGGTTTGGAATGGCAAGACATTTCAACAAAGCTATGTAGGTAGTACTGGACAATGCCGTGCCATTGCTGGTGGTGGTGCATGGAATTTACCAACTTTACTTACAAACATAAAAAGAAAATAATTTTTTAACCCTATTTTTTAAAAATGGGGTTTAAATATGATATTATTAAATATGAATTATATAAAACTACTAAGCCTAACCCTACTTACCACCTTTACGCTCCAAGCAACTGAACCCCAAGAGCCACTACCTCCTGTTCCTTATGACTTTTTAGCCAAAAAAAATGTCAAAAAATTTATAAATATGATGGTCAAAAAAAACAAGTTCAAGCGAAGCTATATGGAAGAGGTTTTAGGAAATGCCATGTTAGACCAAGAAACCCTTGACCGTTACGTTGGTAAATACAAACCAGGAAGCACCAACGGAACATGGGAACGTTATAAAATGAATGTCTTAAATGAAGAGAGCATGGCACTTGCCCTAGAGTTTAAGAAAAACTATTACACAACATTACAACGTGCTGAAGATGAATATAACATTGACATGGACTACATTGTAGGTTTTTTAGGGGTAGAAAGCAAGTATGGAACTTTTACAGGTGACTTTCGCGTACTTGACTCTTTAGCAACTTTAGGTTTTCATAAGAACCGTATGCACAAATGGTTCAATGCTGAACTAAAAAACCTCTTCTTACTTATGCGTGAAGAAAACCGAGACATCTACACTCAATACGGCTCATTCGCAGGAGCAATGGGAGCTGTACAACAAATGCCTTCCATCCAAAGACGTTTTGCTGTAGATTACAATGGTGATGGAATCAAAGATCCATGGGATTTAGAAGACTCTATTGGGATTATTGCAAAATTTATGCACAAAAAAGGTTGGGTAAAAGGTGCTGTCGTTGCAGCCCCTACCAACTTTTCAGGCACACGTTTTAAAAAGCTGAAAACTTCTCATAAAAAGAAATACTCTGTTAGCTACCTAAAAAAACATGGTATCCATGCTACGGAGCCTTTTTATGAATCTAAAGCCTATTTATTAAAAAACCGTAACGACACCCACGATGATATTTGGTTAGGAGGAAGTAACTTTAGAGTACTCACCAAGTACAACAACTCAACCTCTTATGGTATGGCAATTCACCTTATTGCAGAGCATGTCAAAAACTTTATACCTGAAAATGACAATACCCTTGTTAGCTTTCAAGAATAATATAATTCACTAATATTATCAATGGCACTTCTTTTTTCCAAGAAGTGACTTTATCTATCCCTCTACTACCTAATCCCCTTCATACATCAAACAACCAAGAGGCTTCCCTTTTTGTTGCATATACCCAGCAGAAGAACGAACCCAACCGACTAAGCCAAAAGAAGTTTGTACCAAATAATCTTTAGAATCATTCATCTCAGACTCAACTGCTGTAAATGCATTTAACAAGACTTTGACTTTTTTTCCTTTTGGTATTTTGGCAACAATACTTCCTTTACCACCTTGTTGTGAATAAAGTGTGGCTAGAGCCGATGTTTCACATTCCATATTAACAGAAAGAAAAGCTTGTTTTAGTTCTTTAACACCACTTTTTGTAATTTGAAATTTTCTTTTTACTTCATAATCTTGATTGGTTCTATTAGAGATATAAATGGTTCCTGATTGAGAAACAAAAACACTTTCACCTGCAATCATTGTCTCTTTACCCTTATATTTAAAAACAAAAGAAAAATCATCACTTGCTCCAGGGTCTATAGAGAGTTGAAGTGCTTCACCCTTAATTGTTAAAAACATTGTTTTCACAGGAGCATAAGCATTTTTATCTTTTATCTCTTTAATTTTCATCTCCTTGGTTAATTTAGGAGAGATAAAAACCATCATATCATCAAGAATATATTGCTTATACTCTTTAAATGACTCAGGTTTTTTAAACTCACTTTCACCAAAGAGTAATGTTGTAAAAAACATCGTCAAAGCTGATACTATTAGAATTGTTTTTTTCATATTAATCCTTTATCGAATTTCAACTTCATAGTTTTCAAAGCCTTGTTGTCCTTGTGTTCCTTTGTAAGGGGTATTGAAAAATTGTTTTCCATTTTTCAGTGTCATTCGGTAGCGTACTTTTAGGCTATCTGTATTTTCAGGCATATTAAGTATTAACTCAATTTTTCGTTCTTTCTCATCGGTCCACTTGGCAACTTCACCTTCAACCAAAAGATACTCACTGACAATGTTCTTCTTTTGGCTAAGGTTATAAATCTTATGTCCTTTCGGATAAAGCATTAATTTATCAATGTTTTGTGAAGATTTTGAGAGTACCTCACTTTTACTAGAGAGTTGAGGAAAAGAAAGAGAGATGCTTCCTTTACTTGCTTTCATGCGATAGTTATACGGATTTCGACTAACTTGAAGAATTAATTTTAATTTTGAACCAGAGATTCTTTCAGCACTTAAGTTCATACTTGAAAGGGCATCACTAAAACGATGCTGTACTTTACCTTCACTAAGCTTTTGAGCTTTTACCAAAGGTGCTAAATAGCCATTGGGTTTAATAATAGACGTTAATAACGCATATGGAATGACAATGTTTGTTGTCCCTGATGCGTAAGCTTTAATCTCATAAGCATTGTAAGCTAAATGAAGACCATCTTCACCAAAACCAATGGCTTCAGCTAAGACAAACTCATTCTCGAACCAATCTAATTTATCTTTTAAGCTGTCGCTTTCGCTAATATGACTTTGAATACGGTATTCTTTTTCCACAATTTCTTTAAGTTTCTTTTGATAGTTAGGAACAAAAACGTCTTTAAGACCAATTTCTTTACCTGTTTTACTGTCATAATTGATGAAAATGGTATTCCCCATACCGTGAGCCCCTCCAAGATAGGCGTAAAATGAACCTTCTAAAGTAAAAGTCTTATCTGTGGCAGAAAGAACTTTGAGGCGAAGGCTTGACTCATGCCCCATGGCAGAACCCACATTCCCTTCTTTAATCTCTTTTAACACATGAGACTTTGGACTCTCTTGTACTTTCCGTTCTTTTTCAATCGCTTGTCGTAGGTGCTTTTCTAAAGTTTTATTGGTACTGCTGACCTTTGGGTATTCTGTTTTATTTTCCATACAAAAATCAACTTCTTCTTGACTGTCATCATTCAAGAGTGTGTTTTTACAGAATTTATCACTGCTCTTTTCCATAGTAGTTGAAATATTACTTGCAACTAAGGTATTTAAAGAGAAGAGAAATAGGAGGGGAATGGTTTTTACGTTCATAATGGGTTCCTTAAAGATTAATGATATTAGCGTAGCACTATTTGACAAAATTATAGAGAAAAGAAGTCAATAAATGTCATATTTTAAGTTAAAAAAAGCCTCAGTATCAAGAGTGTTAAGATATTAAAGTAATATTGTTAAGATTACAGCTATGAAAAAATTTACCAATGAATCCTTATTAAAAATAACCACATACCTAGAAGAAGCACTTAAAACCACTACAAGCCTAAGTTTTGTGGTTCCCAACCCAGACCAAGAGAACAACCGAAATTTTAAAACATGGGTAAACCTAGCAGAGCTTCACTTTTGCACAGTGCTTACTCCTAAATTCATAGATAAAAACTTCATACAACTCACATTTAAAAAGCTTAATCAAGAAAGCTCTTTTCATTCTGCTCCCATAAAAAATAAAGAAGAGAAGTATGGAACTGATTCTATATTTTTTAATATTAATAAAAATGAACACCCCACTTTTTTACATGCTTACAAAAAAGCGTTAGAGGCTGTCAAGGTCGAAAAAAGAAAACATGTTTTAAACCTTGGTATTAACAAAGGGGATGAGTTTGAGTTGATTCAACAACTTATAGAGCCTAAAGTTTTTGACAATATGAGTTTTGTGGGAATTGATCATTCTAAATCTGCTTTAGATTTTGCGAATAAACGTTTTCCAAAAGAAAATGTAGAGTTTTTTCAACATGACATCAATAGCATTAAAGAACTAAATTTAGAGAAGTCTGACCTCATCATAAGCATAGGAACTTTACAAAGCCCCAGTATTAACTACAAGCCTTTTCTTATGTCTTTAGTTCAAGAGCATCTTAGTCACGATGGTGCATTTATATTGGGCTTTCCCAACTCACGTTGGATAGATGGCGAACTTATTTATGGAGCTAAAGCACCTAACTACCCATACTCTGAAATGTCTTTACTTTATAACGATGTTATTTTTGCAAAGAAGTATTTACAACAGAAGAAGTTTAGAGTAACCATTACAGGAAGAGAGTATATTTTTTTAACAGCTACTAAAATTGGTCTTTAGGCTTTAATAAGTAATGGAAACATAAAAACTGACATCAAATCTTTCATCCTCCTCTAAAAAGTTATTTTTGTGATAGATAACATAAGAAGGCTTGGTGGTGGTTTCATATTCACTTTTAACCATCCATTCATGATGCACCCAGTGAATAAACTTTAGCATATCTCCATGGATTCCCTCAAAATTAAACTTGGCATAAACCCCTCCAGCAATTTGAAACTTCGGTAAACGTTCACTTTTCATATCTTTTGCTTCAGGTTCAGCAACACAAGCAACATATTGACAGTCAGCCAAGGGAGTAATGGTAGGGTTATCGTGTAGCAGTGCTATTTGGGTTGGATTATCTATGTTATTACTTAGTATCCATGTCTTCATTTTTTGCCAAGTCTCCTTGATATTGATATTGTAACCTTTAACCCAAACTGCTAGTAAAAAAGAGGTAAAGGATAAAGAGAGTAGAGTTCCATAAAAGCTTTGAGAGGCAAGATTATGGAACAAAGAATGATAACAATATACTGCTTAATAGAAGAATTCCTAA